>NZ_JFYX01000003.1:0-175185 GCF_000632245.1 Pseudomonas sp. RIT357 | reverse complement strand
ACAGCAATTACCGGAACATCGTTAACCAAGGTCACGGTCGGTTGACCGGTGCCGGTGGAATTCAGGCCTTCAACGTCGGTGACGGTGAGGTCGATCTTCGGCAGCTGGTTACCAGCGTTAACGAAGTCGGCGCCTTTTTCGGTCAGCACGACGTTGTTGCCGGAGATGGCGTAGTAGCCGTCAGCGTTGGTGCCAGCAGTGAAGCTGATGGTCAACCCATCGCGTGGTGTTTCTTCGTCTTTCGCGACGAAGGTACCGGCGACGGTGCCTGCTTCGGCGGTGTTTTCAACGATGGTGGTCGGCGTGACAGCAATTACTGGGACGTCGTTAACCAGGGTCACCGTCGGTTGACCGGTACCGGTTGAATTCAGGCCTTCAGGGTCAGTGACGGTCAGGTCGATCTTCGGCAGCTGGTTGCCAGCGTTAACGAAGTCAGCACCTTTTTCAGTCAGGACTACGTTGTTGCCGGAGATGGCGTAGTAGCCATCTGCGTTGGTGCCTGCGGTGAAGCTGATGGTCAAACCATCGCGCGGGGTTTCTTCGTCTTTGGCAACGAAGGTACCGGCGACGGTGCCTGCTTCGGCGGTGTTTTCAACGATGGTGGTAGGCGTGACAGCAATTACTGGGACGTCGTTAACCAGGGTCACCGTCGGTTGACCGGTACCGGTTGAATTCAGGCCTTCAGGGTCAGTGACGGTCAGGTCGATCTTCGGCAGCTGGTTGCCAGCGTTAACGAAGTCAGCACCTTTTTCAGTCAGGACTACGTTGTTGCCGGAGATGGCGTAGTAGCCATCTGCGTTGGTGCCTGCGGTGAAGCTGATGGTCAAACCATCGCGCGGGGTTTCTTCGTCTTTGGCAACGAAGGTACCGGCGACGGTGCCTGCTTCGGCGGTGTTTTCAACGATGGTGGTAGGCGTGACAGCAATTACTGGGACGTCGTTAACCAGGGTCACCGTCGGTTGACCGGTACCGGTTGAATTCAGGCCTTCAGGGTCAGTGACGGTCAGGTCGATCTTCGGCAGCTGGTTACCAGCGTTAACGAAGTCAGCACCTTTTTCGGTAAGGACTACGTTGTTGCCGGAGATGGCGTAGTAGCCGTCAGCGTTGGTGCCTGCGGTGAAGCTGATGGTCAAACCATCGCGCGGGGTTTCTTCGTCTTTGGCAACGAAGGTACCAGCGACGGTGCCCGCCGCCGCCGTTTCTT
Organism: Pseudomonas sp. RIT357; assembly: GCF_000632245.1. Taxonomy (NCBI): domain Bacteria; kingdom Pseudomonadati; phylum Pseudomonadota; class Gammaproteobacteria; order Pseudomonadales; family Pseudomonadaceae; genus Pseudomonas; species Pseudomonas sp. RIT357. The sequence goes on along the minus strand of NZ_JFYX01000003.1, from coordinate 173,981 downwards.
CAACAATGGTGTTAGCCGTGATTTCAATCACGGGCACATCGTTGACCAGGGTCACGGTCGGCTGGCCAGCAGCGTTGGAGTTGAGGCCTTCGGGATCGGTAACCGTCAGGTCGATCTTCGGCAGTTGGTTGCCGGCGTTGACGTAGTCCGCGCCCTTCTGCGTCAACACAACGGTGTTGTCGACGATGGCGTAGTAGCCATCCTTGTTGTTGTCACCCGTAAACGTGACGGTCAGTTGGCCAGCCGGTGTTTCTGCATCGCTGATAACAAACGTGCCCGCCACACTGCCCGCGACTGCGGTGTTTTCGACCAGGGTCGTGCCCGTCACGTCGATCAGCGGCGCATCGTTGACTGGTGTGATTGTGATCGTCAGCGTGCTGCTGGAACCGGTGTTGGTGGTGTATTCGATCTGCGGCACTTCGCCGCTGTAATCCTTGACCGGGGTAAACACGTATGCGCCATCAGCACCGATGGTGATGGAACCAATGCCTTGGATGTCAGCAGTCTGGCCAGCGTTGTAGGTCGTGTTGCCCACTTTGAAGGTAGCGACAGCCAACTGGTTATCGATGTCGCTGTCGTTGCTCAGCACATTGCCGGTCGCGACGCTATCTTCGACGATAGTGTTGGTATCGGCGACCAACACGCTTGGATCATCCACAGCGACCACAGTGGAAGTGGCCGGCGCAGGATTGATTGCAAGGTTTTCGTAGTTACCGCCAGTCGCTTCGGTGATCGTGACGCTGACGGCCAGGTTCTTGCCATCAGCCAGGTTGGCAGGCGTATCGGCAGTGACCGTGCCGGTGGTTTTACCGGCCTCAATGGTGATGGTCAGGTCGTTGGACAGTTTGATCACAACGTCGGTCTGCGCCGCGTTGGTCACCGTTGCGGTGTAGACGATCTGGCCACCTTCATTCACCGACGGGGTCGCGGTCAGGGTGACGGTGGTGGTGTCGATGGTGTCAGCGATCTGCGTGATTGCTGGCGCCGGGTCGGTGGTGATGATCAGGTTGCCGCCGCCGGAGGTCCCGGCGATGGTGGCGGAGATCGACGAGGCGTCCAGGTAAGGCGTGTCATTACCGGCGAAAGTGACGTTCAGCACGCCCGAGGTCTGGCCCGCGGCGATCACAACGGAGAGGCCGTTGGACAAGGTGACGGTCAGGTCGCTGGTCGGTGCCTGGGTGATGAATACGGTGTAAACGACTACGCCACCGGCTTCGGTGATGCTCGGCGTGGCGGTCAGGGTAATGGTGACGTTGCGCGGATCTACGCCGTTGTTGTCGGCACCGGTTTGGGTCGTGCCTACGGCGTCACCGGCATTCAAGCCGGTCGTTGGGTAACCAATGGTGGGGTCAACCACGCCTGCTGTGGCTTCCAGCACAACAAAACTGTGACCGCCACCCGCAGCGCCGTCTGCGCCTGCGGAGGTCGGGCCGGCAGCGGTGGCTTCGAGGTCTTGGGTAGGGTCAGCGCCGGCAGCGATGGCTTGCTGCAGTTCGGCAACGGACGGTGCAGCTTGAGCAGTCGCAGCACTGAGGTCGGTGACCGAGTCAGGAGCGTTCGCGCTCCACTGAGTGTCGCGACCCAGGTCGATGACGCGGCCGTCGGCCAGTTCCAGCGACACGGCACCCGAAGCACCGGTATCGACCTGCTCCCCTGCAAACAGGCGATCCCCTTCTACAAGCAGGCGGCGAATCCCTTCCGGGGAAACTGCGAACACTTGACCGACAATGCTTTTGACGACCGCAACGCTGCTCATAAAAGACTCTCCGTGTATTACCGTCAGGGGGTATCCATCAAGGTGACCGGCCGTCTCATGGGTGCCGATTCAATAGCTGGAGTACGTAGTTTCTAAGTAAGAAATTTGGCGTCAATATTTTGTTGTTCCGTCAGGAGAATTACTTTTCCGTCAAGGTATTGACCTATTGGGCGTCATCCTAAACAATCCGCCCGGTAATGTCACATTGATATTTAAACGGCCTCGCGACTTTCTGTTTGCGCCCTCCGGCGCCCTAGAAAAACGGGCATTTCGAGTTGCCACTCCAATGCAATATTCCAAGTTTGTTGCGGTTTTTCAGGCAACCAATCCCCGGGGAAACATCAGAATGCGTTTGCACCTTCTTAAAGCTGTGCCTTTTGCTCTAGCCGCCAGTTTCGTCCAGGCTCAGACCCTGCCCGAAGCCATGCAAGATGCCGTGAAAAACCACCCGGAGATCCAGGCCGCAATCAATGCGCGCATTGCTGCTGACTATCAGGTCAGAGAGGCCCAGGGCGGTTACCTGCCTAAAGTCGACCTGCTGGGCGGCTATGGCCGTGAAAGCTCGGACAACACCTCGACCCGCGCCGCCAGCAACAGCCACGATTGGAAAACCTTGAACCGCGGCGAATCGACCATCCGCCTGCAACAAAATTTGTTCCAGGGCTTTGGCACCATCAATGAAGTCGGCCGCCAACAAGCCACCGCCAATTCCCGTGGGTATGCGCTGCTCAATACTTCCGAGCGCACTGCACTGACCGTTGCTCAGGTTTATCTGGATGTCTTGACCCGTCGCGAGATGGTGCAGTTGGCAGAAGACAACCTGAAGAGCCACGAACGCATTTTTGACCAGATCAAACTGCGCACCAGCCGTGGCGTCGGAAGAATGGCGGACATGGACCAGGCTGAAGCCCGACTGGCTCAGGCGCAAAACAACCTGATCACCGAGCAGACCAACCTCGCTGACGCCAACACCAACTACCTCAGCGTTGTCGGCAAAGAGCCCGACCAACTGGAACGCCCACTGGGCGTGGTGACCCTGCTGCCAGCCAGCCTGGAAGACGCGCGCCGCCAGATGATTGCTGACAGCCCGGTGCTGCGCTCGGCCGAATCGGACATCGCCGCTGCCGAAAAGCAGTACGAAGCCGCCAAGTCGACCTTCTACCCGCGCTTTGATGCAGTGCTGCAACGCTCGGCCAACAACAACATCGGCGGCGAAGAGGGCCATGACAATGGCTACTCCGCGATGCTGAACATGCAGTTCAACCTGTATAACGGCGGCAGCGACAAGGCCAGCCTGCAGTCCAAGGCTTCCCAGGCCACCCAGGCGCTGGATATCCGCAACAACGCCTTGCGTCAGTTGAACGAAGAATTGGGCCTGGCGTGGAACGCTTACAACAACGCCAGCCAGCAAGTGCCGATCGCGCAGCAGTACGTCGACCGCAGCACCAAAGTGCGCACCTCGTACCAGCAGCAGTTCAGCCTCGGTGAGCGTACACTGCTCGACTTGCTCGACAGCGAGAACGAACTGTTCACCGCTCAGCAACGTTTGGCGCAGATCAAAAGCCTCTACGTTTACACCCAGTACCGTATTAAGGCCGACATGGGCCAATTGCTGAGAAGTCAGGGCGTAGTCGCTCCGATGGCATCAGTTGTGCAAAACGATATTAAACCGTCGGTAAACCTGCCAGGGATGAACTGATTCTTGACGGCGTTGGACCACACAACCGTTTAAGAGAGAGTCAGCTTGGATTCCGAAATAGGTTTGGCGCCACTTCACCATGACCCGCGCGCTCAGCATGACGACCCATTGCTAGATGGGTTGTTGGCTCTCTGTTCGCTGCATTACAAGCCTGCCAGCCGGGCCATGCTGACCACCGGCCTGCCCTTGGCGGGGCAGCGCCTGAGCCCGGACTTGCTGCCGCGCGCAGCAGCCCGGGCGGGTTTGCAGGGGCGTTTGCTGCAGCGCAAGCTGGAGCAGATCCCGTCCATCGCATTGCCGGCCTTGTTGCTATTAAAGGAAGGACGCAGTGCGGTGCTGTTGGGATGGGAGGGTGATACCGCCCGCCTGCTGCTCAGCGAAAGCGACGGCGGCGAAGTCCAGGTCACCCGTGAGGCGCTGACTCAGGATTACAGCGGTCGGGTTTTCTTCGCCCAACCGCAGCATAAATTTGACGTCACCAGCGGCACGCTGATCCCCCGCGCACGTTCGTGGTTCAAAGACACCCTCAAACGCTCCCGCTGGCTGTACGCCGACGCTATCGCTGCGAGCCTGGTGATCAACCTGATCGCCCTAGCTGCGCCGTTGTTTGTCATGAACGTGTACGACCGCGTGGTGCCGAACCAGGCCACCGCCACCCTGTGGGTGCTGGCCATCGGTATTTGTGGCGCCTACCTGTTCGACCTGCTGCTCAAGAGCATGCGCAGTCTGTGCCTGGACCTGGCGGGCAAGAAAACCGACCTGATCATTTCCGCGACGCTGTTCGAGCGCATCGTGGGTATGTCGATGAAAATGCGCCCGGCGCGCGTCGGCAGCTACGCCTCCAACATCCACGAGTTTCAGGGGATGCGCGACTTCCTCACCTCCCTGACCCTTGCCAGCCTGATCGATTTGCCCTTTACCCTGATCATCCTCGGCGTGATCGCGCTGCTGGGGGGCCACTTGGTGTGGATTCCCATCGTCGCCTTCCCACTCGCCCTGGGCATCGGCCACTTCCTGCAAAAACCGCTCACGGCAACACTTGAGCGCACCATGGCCCTGGGTGCCGAGCGTCAATCGAGCCTGATCGAGACCCTCGCCGGGCTGGACGCGGTAAAGGTCAACAACGCCGAAAGCGAACGTCAGTACCAGTGGGAACAAACCATTGGCACCCTCAGCCGCCTGGAGCTGCGAGTCAAAGTGCTGTCCGGCCTGGCGATGAACATCACTTTGCTGATCCAGCAAGTGGCGGGCGTGGCGATGATTATCTTCGGCGTGTACCAAATCATCGATGGCACCCTCAGCATGGGCGGCCTGGTGGCGTGCTACATGCTCAGCGGCCGTGCGCTTGGCCCCTTGGCCCAGCTGTCGGGCCTGCTGACGCGCTACCAGCAAGCCAAGGTGACGATGGTCTCGGTGGACCAGATGATGGAACTGCCGCAGGAACGCAACTTCGACGAACGCCCGCTTAGCCGCAAAACCCTGCAAGGTGCGATGACGTTCCGCGAGGTCGACTTTACCTACCCGAACCAGCAAACCCTGGCTCTGCGCGGGATCAACCTGAATGTTCGTCCCGGCGAGAAAATCGGCATCATCGGCCGCAGCGGCTCGGGTAAAAGCTCGCTGGCCAAGCTGCTGGTCGGCCTGTATCAGCCGGACTCCGGCTCGTTGCTGGTGGACGGCGTAGACATCCGCCAGATCGACGTCAGCGAATTGCGCCACAACATCGGCTACGTCGCCCAAGACATCCAACTGCTGGCCGGCACCTTGCGCGACAACCTGGTCTCAGGTGCGCGCTACGTGGACGATGAGATGGTGCTGCAAGCCGCAGAACTCGCCGGCGTGCATGAGTTCGCCAGGCTGCACCCACAAGGTTACGAGCTGCAAGTGGGCGAGCGGGGGCAGAACCTTTCCGGCGGTCAACGCCAGAACGTTGCCCTGGCCCGTGCGCTGCTGCTGAACCCGCCGATTCTGCTGCTGGACGAACCCACCAGCGCTATGGACAACACCGGTGAAGAGCGCCTCAAACAGCGCTTGCAGTCGGTGATCGAAAACAAGACGGTGATTCTCGTCACCCACCGTGCTTCGCTGTTGAGCCTGGTAGATCGCCTGCTGGTGATCGACCGTGGCCAGATCCTCGCAGACGGCCCAAAAGCGGCCGTTATGGAAGCGCTGAAAAAGGGGCAGATCAGTGTTGCTTAAGTCCGGCCCAGGCCGTTGGAAAGACGTCATCTTCCGCTACTTCAAGGGCAGCGACTCGCTCGATGATCAACCACTGCCCGAAGTCGAAAAGGCGCTGATCGACGACGCACCACGCATCGTGCGCCTGACCATCTGGGCCGTGATCGGCTTCTTCGTGTTCCTGCTGCTGTGGGCACACTTCGCGATCATCGACGAAGTGACCAAGGGCGAAGGCAAGGCGATCCCCTCGTCGCGCATCCAGAAGATCCAGAACCTGGAGGGCGGCATCGTTGCCCAGATTTACGTGCACGAAGGCCAGATCGTCGAAGCCGGCGCGCCGCTGATTCGCTTGGATGACACCCGATTTGCCTCCAACGTCGGCGAAACCGAAGCCGACCGCGTGGCCATGGAACTGCGCGTGGAGCGTCTCAGCGCGGAAGTCGATAACCGCCCGCTGAACATCACCGATGCCGCACGCAAAGCCGTGCCTAACCAGGCCTCGAACGAAGAATCCCTGTACCTCAGCCGCCGCCAGCAACTGGCTGATGAGATTGGCGGGCTGCAACAGCAACTGCTGCAACGCCAGCAAGAGCTGCGCGAATTCAGCTCCAAGCAGGAGCAATACCGCAACAGCCTGAACCTGCTGCGCCAGGAGATCGGCATGTCCGAGCCACTGGTACAGCAAGGCGCAATCTCGCCGGTAGAAGTGCTGCGCCTCAAACGCTCGGAAGTTGAAACCCGCGGCATGCTCGACGGCACCACCCTGGCCATCCCCCGCGCCCAGGCGGCGATCAACGAAGTGCAGCGCAAGGTCGACGAAACACGCGGCAAATTCCGCAGCGAAGCCCTGGCCCAGCTGAACGAAGCCCGCACCAACCTGAGCAAGGCTCAGGCAACGTCCAAAGGCCTGGAAGACCGCGTCAGCCGCACCATGGTCACCTCGCCCGTGCGCGGTATCGTCAAGCAGATGCTGGTCAACACCGTCGGCGGCGTGATCCAGCCCGGCAGCGACATGGCCGAAGTCGTCCCACTGGACGACACCCTCCTGGTCGAAGCGAAAATCCGCCCACAAGACATCGCCTTCCTGCACCCCGGCCAGGAAGCCATGATCAAATTCACCGCCTACGACTACACCATCTACGGCGGCCTCAAAGGCAAACTCGAAACCATCGGTGCCGACACCGTGATGGATGAAGAGAAGAAAAACACCTTCTACATCATCAAACTGCGCACCGACCGCAGCCACCTGGGCACCGATGAGAAGCCCTTGCTGATCATCCCCGGCATGGTGGCGTCGGTGGACATCATCACCGGCAAGAAGAGCATCCTGAGCTACCTGCTCAAACCGATCATCAAATCCCGTGCAGAGGCAATGCACGAGCGTTGATTCTTGGCGGGTGGCGCGCAGAAATGTGGGGAGATTTGCGAAAACTTGGGTTTTCGCAAAAATAGTCAGATTTCAGGGGTTTACAGAACCTTTTCAGTCGCTATAATCGTCGCCCTAACACGCCGGTATAGCTCAGTTGGTAGAGCAACTGACTTGTAATCAGTAGGTCCCGGGTTCGACTCCTGGTGCCGGCACCATACAAGGTTCCAGAGAAGGCTTTCAAAATCTCTGGAATCCCCGAAAAACCCGCCTTCTGGCGGGTTTTTTCGTTTTGGCGTTCCGTGAACTCCGCCAAAACCTTATGGATACCATCGATTTTAGGGGTCAGGTAGTTAGATAAAGAGGGAGTGTTCTTAAAGCGCACACCACTGCCCCGCTCTCCGATTCTGCTTGCCGTTCAGCCAAGCCCACCGCCGCACCTAGCTTTTAGACGACGACGGCCACGCCATATAAGACAAAGCCCCTGTAGAAATGCAGGGGCTTTGTTGTTTCTGGAGTTCCACCCTGATCAGCCTGAACCTGCCATCGGCGGGCAACAGATCAAATTGCCCCTATCCCGTCGTTCCCGCTTTTTCGGTATAACCAATTCCCTCGCGTTGTGAACGGACCTCTATGAACGCTTTGAAGTTGATCTTCCTACTGGTGATTTTCCCGTTGCTGCTGACGGCCCTGGGTGGCTGGGAGCGCCAGCGGGCGGAGTCCGCTACTGCGGCGTCGATTGATTACCAGCGCCACCTCGTTACTTATAAACAACAGTTGCAAGACGTGGCGGCCATGCAACCTGTGCCCACCGCCGATGCGCCAGAGGGGCTGATCAGCGTTCAGGAAGCCATCGCTCGACTGGAAAGAAACGAAGCTGAATTGCCCACTGCGCAACGCGTCAATCATGCACGGCGCGTCATCGCGCTCTGGGTGATGGGCCTGGGACTGGTCGCCGCTTTGATTGGTGTAACCGCGTTGCTTGCTACGCACTGGGCGGGACGACGTGCGCAGCAATCGCGCGAAACATTGTTGCAGGTGTTCTCCATCGGCAGCCGATGGTTGCCCTACGTGCTGGTGAGCCATGTGGTGGCAATGGCGGCGACCGTCGCCTTGGCGTTGAGCTACGAAGGCTTGGCGATGTGGCATGTCGGCCGGCTGGGTAGTGGCGAGGTCAAGCTGATGGCGGTGCTAGGGGTCATTGCGGCGTTTTGCTTGTACTCGATCTGGCAGTTGCTTAAACAGTTGCGCCACATGCTGGGGATGTTCACGCCTGAACCGCTGGAGATGTTCGGGCAGATGGTGACGCCCGAGCAGGCGCCGGGGTTGTGGCGCCATGTGAACGAAGTGGCGGGCAAACTCGGCGCGCTGCCGCCGGACCATATTGTGGTGAGCCTGGCTCAGGGCTTTTACGTGACGTCCAGCGAGGCCACTGTGCAACCGGCGAACACTTCGCTGCAGGGGCGGACCTTGCATGTGCCGCTGTTGTATCTGGGCCTGTTGAGTCGCGAGGAAGTCGGCGCGGTGATCGGCCATGAGCTGGCGCACTTTGCTGGGAAAGACACGGAATACAGCCTGCGTTTTTTGCCGATCTACGACGGGGTTAATCGCAGCCTGGAAGCGCTGTTGAACACGATGCTGGCCAGCAATGTTATCCAGGGATGGCTGATGCGGCCGTCGTTCATGTTCGGTGTGTTTTTCATGCAGCGCTTTGATGACGCGGTTAACCACTGGAGCCGTGAGCGCGAATTGCTGGCGGATGCGGCCGGTGCGCGACTGGTAGGCAGTACAGCTGCGGCGTCGGCGCTGTTGCGGGTCTCGGTGTTGCAACCGCACGTAGAGGACTCACTGCTGGCACTGTGTGATGCTGCCTCGGCGACAGATCTGCCCGACGCCGTGCTCGCGACCTTGCGTGAGTGCCAATTGCAACTGCCGCCGGAAGCGTTGGCGATTCATCAACCGCACCCAACCGACTCCCATCCCTCCAACGGCGAACGCCTGCAGGCGCTGAACGTTTCGTTGGACGATGCCCTGCGCAGCGCAACCCGCGCGGTGGATAGCGACGCGGCGAATGCTCAGATAGATGCCTGCTTCAGCGCACCACAGGCCCTGCGCGCGCAGCTGTCTGGCGACGTGATGGAAGTGGCCGAGTCAGAGAACACCGCGCATACCCATCTGCTGGAAACCCTGGCCGCTTCGACCGTAGGTGATCGTAGATTGCATGAAGGAGGACAGTGGCGCGGGGTACTGATGGCGCTGTCGGGCCTGCCCTTTGTGTTGGCTGCACTGTTTATCTTGAGCCGGGTCTGGCTCGCCCCGGAGCGTTTGAAAGGCACGCCGCTGTCGGCAGTCGGCGCGGGCGCTTGCCTGGGTGTTATTGGGCTGGCCCTGCTGTGGCTGGGGATCCGCCGATTCATGCGTGCGCCGCAGACCGCATTGCGCCTGACGCCGGAATATTTTGAGTTCAATAACCTGGCGCAGCCGCTGCCCATCGAACATATCGAAGAGATTTCGCTGCAATTCGTCCAGGGCATTTGGATAACGCTTCAATTGACGCCCGAGGCGCCATTACCTGCAACGCGCAAGACAGCGTTCGGCGTTCCCGGTGTGCGAATTAATAAAAAGAAACGCCAAGTGCTGCTGCTGATGGCACAGCTCTGTATCGACAATAAAAAGATAGAGCCCTATGAAGGGTTGTCCTTGATGCTCGACTACAAGAATGCAGCGTTGGCGCGCACGATTTTGCAGAGCCGCCAGGACTGATACGCGCACATAAAAAAACCCCGAACCAGTCGGGGTTTTTTATCGCCTGGAATCAGGCGCGACGTGCGATCAGTTAGAAAACGTTGATCGGGTAGTCGGCGAACAGACGGATTTCGTTACCGCCTACGTTGTACTTGTCGGCATTGCTGGAAACGCGCAACCACGAGGCACGAGCACGCAGGCTCAAGTCTTTGGCTGGGCCGCTCTGAACGACGTATTTGAACTGGTTGAAGATCTCGCGCTCGGTGCCGTTGCCACGGCCACTGCCGTCGTCAATGTTGGTGCCGCGAACGTAGGCCACGTTGTAGGTCAGGCCAGGCACGCCGAAGGTGCTGAAGTCCAGACCGTAGCCGGCTTGCCAGGAGCGCTCGTCCTTGCCGTTGAAGTCGGACCAGTAGGAGTTGGCCAGCAGGATGGTGTTGCCGCCGTCGCCGATGCCGGTGTCCACGGTATTGTCACGGTAGCCGCCATACAGGTAACCGGTATCACCGGTACTGCGCTGATGGGCCAAGGTGAAGCTGTGCGCACCAACAGCCCATGTAGCGCCCAGGCTCCAGATTTTGTTGTCGCGCGCGTCGCCATTACCGCGTTGCTCGGCGAAGCTCCTGTCCAGCTTGGTTTTGTAGCCGTTGAAATCAAAGGTCAGCGACTGTTTCTCTGGCAGCGCCAGCACGTAGTTGACGTTGACGTATTGCTTCTTCAGCACGTCTTGCATGTCGGAAGCGTACAGCGCGGCCGACAGGCTTTCGGTGAACTTGTAGCTGCCGCCCAGGTAGCTGATGTTCTTCAGGTTACCGCTGTCGGTGCCTTCAGCACCTTTTTGGGCTTCCTTGGTGAAGCGACCTGCGTCCAGTTGCAGACCTTCGATCTCTTTGGAAACGATCGAGGTACCGGTGTAGGTTTCCGACAACAGACGAGAGTTGTCGTACTGCAGCACAGGAACGGCCGGCATTTGATCGCCGTACTTGAGCACGGTGTTCGATACGCGGAATTTCACCGCGGCGCCGCCCTTGGCCAGGTCGTCGGCTGCTGCGCCGCTGTCACCTTGCTTGAAGAAGTTAATACCGCCCGCGCCGCTGCGGCCTTTACCACCGTCCAGACGGATAGCGTACTGACCGATCACGTCCACACCCACACCAACGGTGCCTTGGGTGAAGCCGGACTCAAACTTGCCGATGAAGCCCTGGCCCCATTCAGCTTTGTCTTGCTTGCCGTTTTTGTAGTCACGGCTGATGTAAGCGTTACGTGCTGCGATGTTCAGGTGGCTGTCTTCAACGAAACCCTTGGATTGCTCCTGATCGTTTGCCATTGCTGCCGATGCGCTCAAAATCCCCAGAGCGATCAGACTCATCCGTTGCTTCAACATTTTCTTGTATTCCTTATTTCTGGTTGAGTACGCACTGTGACACCAGGCTCCATGTCGCTTTTCTGGTGTCGACTTTTCCGGAAAAAAGAAGGCCCGCGGACGACTGAACATGCCGCGGGCCTTTTTTTATTAGATGAGTCATGGCGGTTAGCCACAGGCGTTGGGCGCAATCCTAGTCGCGGGTTGAACTATGTGTCAATTTCGCGAATCGTCTGTATTTAGGCGAAATAATTCTAAGCAAAGGCCTATAGCCTGTCTGAAAACGACAAAAATCTTGTCGCATACAAGAAAAAAACACATCCAGTAACACATATCAAAGTGGATACGTTTGGTAATAGATAACGCGCGCAAATGCAAAGCATTACCATTAGCGCGGTTTCTCCTCCCAAACATTTTGGATACTTTTCCCAATGCCTGCCCCTCGCCTGACACCCATGACTCTTGGGCTTTCTGTTCTGCTGTCTGCCGGTTTTGCCTGCGCGGCCACCACCTTGCCCGAGACCTCGATCAGCGCCGAAACTGACGAAGATGACCCGCGCATCAAGGAAACCAGCACCGCCACACGCACCGCCACTCCCGTGCGTTATGTGCCTCAGGCTATTGATTCGGTGAAGACTGAGAACCTGCGTTCATACGGCACCAACGACCTGGGCCAGGCGTTGAGCGGCATCCCCAACGTGAGCAGCGGCGCCGATACACGTTTCGACAGTGTGCGCATCCGTGGTTTTGACGCGAGCAATGACTTCTACCTGGACGGCATTCGCGACGACAGCCAGTACGTGCGCGACCTGCATAACATCGAGCGCATCGAAGTGCTCAAAGGCCCGGCAGCAGTCCTTTACGGGCGAGGCGGTCAGGGAGGGATCGTCAACCGCGTGAGCAAGTTGCCAACGGCCGGGCACAAATCGAGCATCGAGGCGCAAGGCGGCAGCAACGATTTGCGCAGCCTGTATGCCGACCTGAGCACGGACCCCACCGATAACATCAGCCTGCGCCTGAACATGGGTAACCAGGACAACAACAGCTTTCGCGACGACGTCAGCGGCAGCCGCCAACTGTTTGCACCGTCCATGAGCTGGCAACTCACGCCTGACCTGAACTGGCTGGTGCAATACGAATACAGCCGCTACAACCGCACGCCTGATCGCGGCGTGCCCGGCGTCAACGGGCGCCCAGCGGATGTGAGCCGCAGCACCACCTACGGCGACAGCCGCGATTACATCGACGACAAAACCCAGTCCCTGCGCTCCAAGCTCACCTACGAGCTCAACGACAACTGGCAACTGCGCCAGACGCTGGGCGTGTTCAAGCTCGACAGCGATTTCGACAATACCTACCAAACCGGCTACAACCCTGCGAACAACCGCGTGACGCGCCAACGCTGGCAACAGGACCTGACCACCCTCAACATTTTCAACAACGTCGAGCTCGAAGGCAGTTTCAGTACCTATGGCCTGGAACACCGCCTGCTCACTGGCCTTGAGCTGGGCAGCCAACGTCGCGATCCAAAGCTATACAGTGGTGGCCTGACCGTGCCGGCCATTGACCTCAACCAGCCGAATCGTCATTTGAGCCATACCGGGCGGATGAGCGTGTCGAGCAACAACCACACCGAAGTCGAAAGCCGCGCCGTTTACGTCCAGGACCAACTGCGCCTGAATGATCAATGGCAAGTGCTGGCCGGCGTGCGTTACGACGTGTTTGAAGTGAGCACCAAAAACAAGCTGCTCAATGTTCAGGAGGGGGTCGACAGCCGCAAGGCCAGCCCACGTTTCGGCCTGGTGTGGACGCCTCTGGAAAACCACTCGTTCTATGCCTCGTGGAGCAAGACGTTCTCACCGGCAGGGGGTGGTTTGATCGGCATCACCCCGAACGCCGCCGGCAGCGTCAACGACCTGAGCCCCGAGCTGACCAAGCAGAAAGAAATCGGCGTGAAGAGTGACTGGCTCGACGACCGCCTGAGCACCACTCTGGCGGTGTACGAACTGGAACTCTACAACCGCCGCACCAACGACCCGCTTGACCGCACCATCATTCTGCTCAGCGGCCTTCAGCGTTCGCGTGGCGTGGAGCTGACGGCCACCGGCAAGATCGTCGGCAATTGGTATGTACGCGGCGGTGTCGGCGTGCAGGATGCCAAGGTCGAGAAAGACAACAATGGCTTTGAAGGCAAGCGCGTCAGCGACGTCGCCAAGCGCAATGCTAGCCTGTTTATCACCTGGAAACCGGAAATGGGCTGGTACGCAGAAACCGGCCTGACGCTGGTGGGCGACCGTTATGCCGACAGTCTCAACACCGTGGTCCTACCGGGTTATGGCAGTTGGGATGCGCTGGTCGGGTTCCGCCATAAAGAATGGGACGTGCGGGCGGCGCTGAACAACATTACCGACAAGACTTACTACGAATCAGCAACCAGTGTGGCGCAGATTCAGCCGGGGGAGCCGCGTAACCTGGTGGTGACGGGGACTTACAGCTTTTAATTTAAGTGTGGGAGGGGCTGCTTCGCCGCACAACGCAGGCGAGCCCCCTCGCCGCAGCTGGCTCGCTCAAACCTTTGATGGCCGTGTTGTTCAGTTTTTGAGCAGGTCACACAACGCGTGCACTTCATCATCACTGAACAACCCTACCGGGTAGCGTTCACTCATCACGCTGCGCAGATCCGATTGCCGCCGGACCTGCCGCGCGCCGTGTTCCTTCAACCAGTGCCCCAGCGCATGGATCGTATCGTTGTTAACCCGTAAAGGGTGGAAGGTGCGCGTGTAGATCGGGTTGATATCGGCGTTCATTTCAGCGCTCTCTCCTACTGCTTGAGCGGCTAACTTACTCAAGGTTTATGACAGAACTGTGCAGTTATCACCTTGGGCCACTGAGGCAACACCGATACAAGAGCTATGCCAATGTCGCGTGCTTGCGGGCTTGTGGGCACAAAAAAGCCCGCGGCCTTACTGGGCCGCGGGCTTGCTGCAGACGCTGAAACCGAGTAGCACCCGGCCGCCGGAAAGGCGCTGTTACAACTGCACTCAGTTTTTGTGCGGGGCGGGCTGCTGCTGGGTCAGACAGTGGATATTACCGCCACCCAGTAACAGTTCACGGCCCGGCACCATCACCACTTCGTGTTGCGGGAACAGGTTCTGCAGGATGGCCTTGGCTTCGTTGTCCAGCGGGTCGTCGAAGCTTGGCGCGATGATCCCGCCGTTAACGATCAGGAAGTTGACGTAGGAACCGGCTAACCGCACGGTCGGATTACGTTCCTGGGTGCCGTCCACCGGGTCAACACCTGCGCATTCTTCTTCAGTGGCATACAACGGCCCTGGGATCGGCATTTTGTGCACTGTGAATGGGCGTCCCTGAGCGTCGGTGCTGCTTTGCAGCACGTCCATCGCCGCGTGGCAGCGGGCGTAGTTCGGGTCTTGCGCATCGTCGGTCCACGCCAACAACACTTCACCTGGGCGCACGTAGCAGCAGAAGTTATCCACATGGCCGTCGGTTTCGTCGTTGAACAGACCGTCTGGCAGCCAGATGATCTTATCCACAGCCAGGTTGGCGCTGAGCACCGCTTCGATCTCGGCACGGTCAAGGTGCGGGTTGCGATTGCGGTTGAGCAGGCATTCTTCAGTAGTGATCAGGGTGCCTTCGCCATCGACATGGATCGAACCGCCTTCCAGCACAAAACCTTCGGTGCGATAACGCGGTGCTCGCTCGATTTCGAGGATCTTGCCACCCACCTGCGAGTCGCGATTCCACGGCGAGTAGAGGCCGCCATCAAAACCGCCCCAGGCGTTGAAATCCCAGTTCACGCCGCGCACTTCGCCGCTGTTGTTGATCACGAACGTCGGGCCAGTGTCGCGTACCCAGGCGTCATCGCTGGACATTTCCACCACACGAATATTCGGCACGTCCAAACGCGCGCGGGCGTTTTCGTACTGGCCGGCAGAAACCGCCACGGTCACCGGCTCAAAACGCGCGATGGCCTTGGCCACTGCCACATGAGCCGCCTGCGCCGGTTTACCCCCCAGGCGCCAGTTGTCCGGGCGCTCGGGCCAGACCATCCAGGTTTGCGTCTGTGGTGCCCATTCGGCGGGCATATGGAAGCCATCGGCGCGGGGGGTGCTGTGCAGGGTGGTCATGGCGATCAGGACTCCGAATGGGGGAAAAGGCCGACTTTATAACGGATAAAAATCGGCTTTAAAAGCGATCAAAAAGCATGATCGATAAATATGACAGGTAATAGCCGATAACAATCGATTAATCACAGCTGCTCATTGAGTACCTTCGACAACATGTCGACAAAAAAATCCACGCTGCGTTTAGACGTAAACATCGGCGGCTTGATCTTGAGGATGTTCAGGTAGTCACCAGTAGGTTGCATGAAAATCCCCAACGCGCGCAGGCGGTCACATAGCAACGTGGTCTCTTCGGTCGCCGGTTCCAGGGTTTGTCGATCGCGAACCAACTCCAGGCCAAGATAAAAACCGGAACCGTGAACGGTGCCCACCAAGGGATGGCGATCAATCAGTGCTTCCAACCGCGCCTTGAAATGCCCTCCGACAACTTTGGCGTTTTCCCACAGTTTTTCTTCCTCCATCACGTCCAGCACCGCCATGCCGATGCGGCAACTCACCGGGCTGCCCCCCCGACGACGAGAAGAAATACCCTTCAGCCTCCGGTGCCTCGTCGATTTCCCGCCGGGTAATCACTGCACCCAACGGCTGGCCGTTGCCCATGCCCTTGGCCATGGTGATGATGTCAGGTACCACGCCCTGCTCTTCACAGCCCCAGAAAAAATGCCCCATGCGGCCATAGCCCACCTGCACTTCATCGGCGATGCAGACGCCGCCCTGAGCGCGAACCAACCCGTAAACCTGCTCAGCGCCTTGATGACCTTGGGTACGCGCACGCCCTGCAGTGTGTTGAGGGCTGCGAGCTGGGCCTGCAACTCCACAGCGGCGTAGTCGCCCCGGCAGATTTTCAGAACAAACCGGCCGCGGGAGCTGTCGACTTTGTAATTGAGGTCTTGCTGGCTGCCCAATGACTGCAACGTGCCAGAAAGGCCGTTTTTTAGACGTGTATATCGCCATTGTTCAGGGGGCTTGCGCAACCCCCACATGCACACGGTCCTGACCAGCGCCACAACACAAGCTATGCTCCATTCGCTAAACGTCCGCCTAAGGAAAAGGGCCCCAGTCATGCGCATTCTCATTACCGGTGGCGCCGGTTTTATCGGTTCTGCTTTGATACGTCATCTGATTCAGCACACCGAGCACGAAGTGCTCAACCTGGACAAACTCACCTACGCCGGCAATCTGGAATCGCTGACCAGTATCGCGGCCAATAGCCGCTATGAGTTCGTACAGGCCGATATCATCGACCAAGCCACCGTCAGCGCAGTGCTCGCGCGCTTCGAGCCTCAAGCGATCATGCATCTGGCCGCCGAATCCCACGTCGACCGTTCGATTGACGGCCCGTCGGATTTTATCCAGACCAATATCGTCGGCACCTACAGCCTGCTGGAAGCCGCCCGCGGCTACTGGCAAACCCTTTCCGGGCCAGACAAGAGCACGTTTCGCTTCCACCATATTTCCACCGACGAGGTCTACGGCGACCTACACGGCGTGGACGATCTGTTCACCGAAACCACGCCCTACGCGCCCAGTTCGCCCTACTCTGCCAGCAAAGCCGCGTCCGACCACTTGGTCCGCGCCTGGCAACGCACCTACGGCCTGCCCGTGTTGCTGACCAATTGCTCCAACAACTACGGCCCCTTCCACTTTCCTGAAAAGTTGATTCCGCTGGTGATCCTCAACGCTCTCGCGGGCAAGCCTTTGCCGGTCTATGGTGATGGCTTGCAAGTGCGCGACTGGCTGTTTGTCGAGGACCACGCCCGAGCGTTGCTCACCGTCGTGACGCACGGCGTAGTCGGCGAGACCTACAACATCGGCGGCCACAACGAGCAGAAGAACATCGATGTTGTGCGCAGCATCTGCAGCCTGCTGGAGGAATTGGCACCCCACCTTCCGCACGGTGTGGAGAAATACGCCGACCTGATCACGTTCGTGAAAGACCGTCCGGGCCACGACCAACGCTACGCGATCGACGCCAGCAAAATCGAACGCGAACTGGGCTGGGTACCCGAAGAAACCTTTGAAACCGGGCTGCGCAAAACCGTGCAGTGGTACCTCGATAACCTGGAATGGTGCCGCAGGGTTCAGGATGGGAGTTATCAAGGTGAACGATTGGGCAATACCGACACGAGGGATCTGATTGCATGAAAGGAATCGTATTGGCCGGTGGCTCCGGCACACGCTTGCACCCCATCACCCTGGGTGTCTCCAAACAACTGCTGCCGGTCTACGACAAGCCGATGATTTACTACCCGATCTCGGTACTGATGCTGGCAGGCATCAAAGAAATTCTGGTGATTTCCACGCCGGCGGACTTACCGCAATACCGCAACCTGCTGGGTGACGGTAGCCAGTTTGGCGTGACGTTCAGCTACGCCGAACAACCGAAGCCGGACGGGCTGGCGCAAGCCTTCCTGATTGGCGAGCAGTTCATCGGCAACAACCCCGTGTGCCTGATCCTGGGCGACAACATTTTCCACGGCCAGCGTTTCAGCGAGCAGTTGCATGCGGCGGTCAATCGCGGCAAAGGTGCCACGGTGTTCGGCTATTGGGTCAAAGACCCGGAGCGCTTCGGTGTGATCGACTTCGACAGCGAAGGCCGCGCCCTGTCCATCGAAGAAAAACCCGCTGTACCGAAATCCAGCTATGCCGTCACCGGCCTGTATTTTTACGACAACGACGTGGTCAGCATCGCCAAGGCGGTCAAACCCTCCGCCCGTGGCGAACTGGAAATCACCGACGTCAACAACGCTTATCTCAAGCGCGGCGACTTGCAGGTGGAGCGCTTCGGTCGAGGTTTTGCCTGGCTGGATACCGGCACCCACGACAGTTTGCTGGACGCGTCGCAGTACGTGCAGACCATCGAGCGTCGCCAAGGTCTCAAAGTGGCGTGCCTTGAAGAAATCGCCTACGGCAACGGCTGGATCGACCGCGACCATTTGTTGGAGCGCGCCAAATACTTCGGCAAGACCGGTTATGGTCAGTACCTGTATTCCCTGGCGGGAGACAACCAGTGAATATCATCGACACCTCACTTCCCGGTGTATTGATCCTCGAACCAAAAGTATTCGGTGACGAACGCGGCTTTTTCTACGAAAGCTTCAACGCCCGAGCCTTTGCAGAGGCTACCGGGCTCAGGCGCGAGTTCGTCCAGGACAACCACTCGCGCTCACAAAAAAATGTGCTGCGAGGCCTGCATTACCAACTGGAGCACACCCAAGGCAAACTCGTGCGTGTCACCGCTGGCGAAGTGCTCGATGTCGCCGTAGACATTCGCCGCAGTTCGCCGAACTTCGGCCAATGGGTGGGCGTACGTCTGTCGGCACAGAACCGTCGCCAGTTGTGGGTACCGGAAGGGTTTGCCCATGGGTTTGTGGTGCTGAGCGACTACGCCGAGTTCCTGTACAAGACCACCGACTACTACCAGCCGAGCGCCGAACGCAGCATCCTGTGGAATGACCCGACGCTGGCTATCGACTGGGAGCTGAACGAGCCGCCGCAACTGTCCGCCAAGGACCAGGCGGGCAAACTGCTGATGGACGCCGATCTGTTCCCATGAAGATCCTGATTACCGGCCAACATGGCCAAGTCTCCCAGGCACTGCAAGCGCACCTTCAGGGGCTGGGCGAATTGATAGTGATCGGCAGCAACCAGCTTGACCTGGCCAAACCGGACCAGATCCGCGAGCAGATCCGCGCCCATCGCCCCGACCTGATCATCAACGCCGCCGCCCACACCGCAGTCGACCAAGCCGAAAGCGAACCAGACGCCGCATTCGCCATCAACGCCATCGCCCCCGGCATCCTTGCGCAGGAAGCCAAGGCCCTGGGGATTCCACTGATTCACTACTCCACCGACTATGTGTTCGACGGCAGCAAGCCTGCGCCCTACACCGAAGCCGACGCGCCGAACCCGTTGAGCGTCTACGGCCAGAGTAAGCTGGCGGGCGAGCAGGCCATTGCAGCAGCGGGCGGTCAATACCTGATCCTGCGTACCAGTTGGGTCTACTCCAACCAGGGCAAGAATTTCCTGCTGACCATGCAACGCCTGCTACAAGAGAAACCGCAGATGCGCATCGTGGCTGACCAGATCGGCGCGCCAACATGGGCGGGGACCATTGCCGGCAGCACCCGCGCACTGATCGAGCGCTGGCTGGCCGGCGAGGCGGGAGAATGGGGTATTTATCACCTCACCGCCCAAGGTGAAACATCGTGGTTCGGCTTCGCTCAGGCGATTGGCGAGCACCTGCACGCCGATGGCAAAGCCTGTGCTGAACTGGAGGCGATCCCATCCAGCGCCTACCCGACGCCCGCCAAGCGCCCCTTGAACTCACGCCTCGATTGCAGCCGCTTGCAGCAACAGTGGCACGTCAGCCAGCCACACTGGCAAGACGCATTGCGCGAGTGTCTTGCACAGCAGCACTAGGCATAATGCGCCTGTCCCCATAGGCGCACGACTCCCATGACTCCATCCCTTCCGCGAAGACCCCGCTGGCGCAGCCTCGCCCTGCTGGCATTGTGCCTGGCACCGCTGCTGTGGCCGCTGGAGCACTTGGCCGAGCGCTATTACCGCAGCGAACTGGCCGGGCAGAATCGCCAGACCCTCGACCTCTACGTCGCCAACCTGTTGGGCACCCTGCACCGCTATGAAGTGCTGCCGCAGATCCTCGGCGACTTGCCCGCGCTGCGCACAGTGCTGGATGCGCCGAATGTAAGCTCCCATCAGATCAACGCCAACCTGCTGCTCAAGGATGTCGCCGCCCAGGCCGGGGTTGAAGTGATGTACCTGATGGACACCACCGGCAAGACCCTCGCCGCCTCGAACTGGGATAAACAGGACAGCTTTGTCGGGCGCAATTTCTCGTTCCGCCCGTACTTCAGCGAAGCCATGGCCGGGCGCCTCGGGCGGTTTTTCGGCCTGGGTACTACGTCGGCCAAACGCGGTTATTTCTTCGCCGCCGCCGTGCGCGAGGGCGACAAGATCATCGGCGTGCTGGTGGTCAAGGTCGACCTGGACCATACCGAAAGCCTGTGGGGCAACACGCCTGAACAACTGCTGGTGACCGACCACAACGGCGTGGTGATCCTCACCTCACGCCCGCAATGGCGTTTCCGCGCCACTCGGCCGCTGACCGCTGAAGAACGACAGGCGATCACTGCAATCCAGCCCTACCCGACCCGTGATCCACAGCCGCTGAGCCTGAGCAACACCGCATGGTTGCGCCAATCCACTGCCATCGCCGAGACCGGCTGGAACGTCGAAATCCTCGCGCCCCAATCATTAATCAGCCGCCCGGTGCGCACGGTGGTCGCCGTGGGTGGGGCCACGCTTCTGGTGCTGATGTTGCTGCTCGGTTTGATGATGCAACGACGCCGCCATTACCTGGAGCGCATCGCTTTTGAAGCCAAGGCGCGTCGCGAACTGGAAGCCCGTGTGATCGAGCGGACCAGCGACCTGGAAGGCTTGAACCGCCGCCTCAAACAAGAAGTACTGGAACGCGAACATGCCCAGCAGGAACTGGTGCGCGCCCAGGATGATTTGGTGCAAGCGGGCAAGCTCTCGGCGCTGGGCACCATGTCGGCGAGTATCAGCCACGAACTCAATCAGCCCCTGGCCGCAATTCGCAGCTACGCGGAAAACGCCGAGATCCTGCTGGACCATGAACGCACCGCCGATGCGCGGGGCAACCTTAAGTTGATCAGCGAACTGACCGGACGCATGGCTTCGATCATCGCCCACCTGCGCGCCTTCGCCCGGCGCGACCGGCATGCGCCGGAGAGCGTGGCCCTGCAACCGGCGCTGGACGACGCGCTGGCGCTGCTGGCCAAACGTCGGCGGTCAATGGAGGTGGAGCTGATCCGCGATTTGCCGGAAGCGACCCTGTGGGTACAGGCCGGCGAAACACGGCTGCGCCAAGTGCTGGGCAACTTGCTGGCCAACGCCCTGGACGCCCTCACCGAAAAAGGCCCGCCGCGTAAACTGTGGCTGAGTGCCGAAACCACCGCCCAAGGCGTCAACCTGTACATTCGTGACAATGGCCCTGGGTTTTGCATGGAGGCGTTGGGCCGCGCCAGCGAACCGTTCTACACCACCAAGACCCGCACCCAAGGCCTGGGATTGGGCCTGGCGATCTGTGACACCTTGATGCGTGCCTTTGGCGGCGAACTGTCGTTCGCTAACCACAAGGAAGGTGGCGCGCTGTTAACCCTGAAATTGCGTGCCGGCTCGCCGGGCGTCAGTCTGCAACCGTCCGAGGACCGCAGTGTATGAGTATCGATAACCAGATTCAGGTGGTGTTGATCGACGACGATCCACACCTGCGTCAGGCCCTGTGCCAGACCCTGGACCTGGCCGGGCTGAAAGTCCTGACCCTGGGCGAAGCCACCGGCCTCACCGCGCGCCTGTCGCGGGATTGGCCGGGCGTAGTGGTCAGCGACATCCGCATGCCCGGCATGGACGGCCTGGAGCTGCTGGCCGAACTGCACGGCCAG
Organism: Pseudomonas sp. RIT357; assembly: GCF_000632245.1. Taxonomy (NCBI): domain Bacteria; kingdom Pseudomonadati; phylum Pseudomonadota; class Gammaproteobacteria; order Pseudomonadales; family Pseudomonadaceae; genus Pseudomonas; species Pseudomonas sp. RIT357. The sequence goes on along the minus strand of NZ_JFYX01000003.1, from coordinate 152,241 downwards.
GATCCAGACCTGCCGGTGCTGCTGATCACCGGCCACGGCGACGTGCCGTTGGCGGTGCAGGCGATGCGCGCGGGTGCCTATGACTTCCTCGAAAAACCCTTCGCCAGCGACTCGCTGCTCGACAGCGTGCGCCGCGCCCTGGCCTTGCGCCGGCTGGTGTTGGATAACCGCAGCCTGCGCCTAGCCCTCAGCGACCGCCAGCAACTGAGCACGCGACTCGTTGGGCACTCACCGCAAATGCTGCGCCTGCGCGAGCAGATCGGCGCGTTGGCGGCGACCAAGGCCGACGTGCTGATCCTCGGTGAAACCGGCGCCGGCAAAGAAGTCGTGGCCCGTGCACTACATGACCTGTCGAACCGACGCAGCGGCCCGTTCGTCGCGATCAACGCAGGTGCCCTCGCCGAGTCGGTGGTCGAAAGCGAGCTGTTCGGTCATGAGCCCGGAGCCTTTACCGGGGCGCAGAAACGCCGCATCGGCAAGTTCGAGTTTGCCAACGGCGGCACCTTGTTCCTCGACGAAATCGAAAGCATGAGCCTGGATGTGCAGGTCAAACTGTTGCGCCTGTTGCAGGAGCGCGTGGTGGAACGCCTGGGCGGCAATCAACTGATCCCGCTGGATATCCGCATTATCGCCGCCACCAAGGAGGACCTGCGCCAGGCCGCCGACCAGGGCCGTTTCCGCGCCGACTTGTATTACCGTCTCAACGTCGCGCCGCTGCGCATTCCGCCGCTGCGCGAGCGCGGTGAAGATGCATTGATGCTCTTCCAGCACTTCGCCGACGAAGCCAGCAGCCGCCATGGCCTGACGTTGCATGAGCTGCAGCCGGGCCAGCGGGCCTTGTTGTTGCGTCACAGCTGGCCGGGCAATGTGCGGGAATTGCAGAACGCCGCCGAGCGCTTTGCACTGGGCCTGGAACTGGCACTGGACAGCACGCCGGACAACCCCGCCAGCAGCGTACTGACCTCCACACCGGGTGGCTTGAGCGAGCAAGTCGAGCAGTTCGAGAAAAGCCTGATCGCTGCCGAACTGACCCGTCCCCACAGCTCCATGCGCAGCCTCGCCGAAGCCCTCGGCGTACCGCGCAAGACCTTGCACGACAAACTGCGCAAGCATGGCCTGAACTTCGCCAACCAAAGCGCCGACGACGAATGACCCTGCCCACCCACCGAGAGGTCCCCATGAGCCGCGACAGCCGTTACCTGGAATCCGTCCTGCACCACGACATCCCCTTGACCCGGGAAATGGGCCTCAAGGTGCTCGACTGGCAAGACAGGCAACTGCGGCTGCACCTGCCCCTGCAGGCTAATATCAACCACAAGAGCACCATGTTCGGCGGCAGCCTCTACTGCGGCGCGGTACTGGCGGGTTGGGGCTGGCTGCACCTGCAACTGCGTGAGGAAGGGATTGAAGACGGGCATATCGTGATTCAGGAAGGGCAGATCAGTTATCCGCTACCGGTGACGCAAGACGCGACCGCAATATGCGCGGCGCCGGAGGAAAAGGTATGGAAGCGCTTTATCGCGACCTACAAGCGCTATGGCCGGGCCCGGTTGGCGTTGGACACGTGGATAGTGAATGAGGGCAGTGACGAAAGAGCGGTAGCCTTCACTGGCCAATACGTCCTGCACCGCTAGAAGCCAATACACAAAACAAATGTGGGAGGGGGCTTGCTCCCGATGGCGGTAGTTCAGTCACTGCTGTATTGACTGATACACCGCTATCGGGGGCAAGCCCCCTCCCACATTTTGATCTGCGATGGTTTTAAGATCTTGCCAAGGTCAGCAACCGCTCACGCCACGCAGCCTTCGCCGGCAACGCCAGAAAAAACGGGTTCAACAACGATTCCCGCGCCGGGTAGCTGAACGGCTCACCACTCAACTCCAGCACCTCGCCCCCCGCACCTTCGAGCACGCCTTGTGCCGCAGCCGTATCCCATTGCGAAGTCGGCGCCAGGCGTGGATAGCAGTCGGCGCTGCCCTCGGCCAACAGGCAGAACTTCAACGAGCTGCCGATATTCGCCAACTTCAACTCACCCACGCCTGCGCTCAACCCGTCCAGCAAACGCTCCTGCTCGGGGCTGGTATGCCGACGGCTGGCAACCACCGTGAATGCCTCACCCGCCGCCGGTGCCTTGCGCACCTGGATCTGCCTGGGCGCTTCGTTCACATCGGATCGCCACGCGCCTAAACCTGCGCCGCCAAAGTAGCAACGGCCACTGGTGGGCATCGACACCACACCGAACACCACGCGGCCGTGTTCAATCAGGGCGATATTGACGGTGAACTCTTCACTGCCGGCGATGAATTCCTTGGTGCCGTCCAGCGGGTCCACCAACCACCAACGCGTCCAGCCTGCGCGCACGCTCTGGTCGATATCAGCGTCTTCTTCGGACAGCACGGGGATGCTCGGGTCCAGCGCGGTGAGGCCAGCGAGAATCAGGTGGTGGGCGGCCAGGTCTGCTGCCGTCACCGGCGAATCGTCGGCCTTTGAAGTCACCGCCACATCGGCGCGCCAGTACGGCAGGATGACTTCACCCGCCTGGCGAGCCAGCTCGATTACAGGGGCGATAAACGGGTGGCCTAAAAACAGTTCGCTCATGCGGTAAACGCTCCACGCTGGATCAACAGATCTCGTACCAGGTACAACGCCGCCAAAGCGCGACCCTCACTGAATTGCTCGTTTTGCGCTAACTGTGACAGCTCGCGCAGATTGACCCGATCCACACGCATCGGCTCGGGCTCATCGCCTTCAAGGCTTTCTTCATACAGGTCAGTGGCCAATACCACTTGGATTTTCTGGCTCATATAACCGGGCGACAGCGACAGCTCGGTAATGTGTTCCAACTGTCGCGCGCCGTAACCGGCTTCTTCCTTGAGCTCACGATCGGCGGCAGCCAGTACGTCTTCACCCGGTTCGATCAGGCCTTTGGGCAAGGACAACTCATATTCGTCGATACCGCCGCAGTACTCTTCGACCAGCAAGGCATGCTCTTCATCGATCATCGCCACGATCATCACCGCGCCATAGCCGGCACCACGCCCCACCAGGCGCTCGTAGGTCCGTTCAACGCCATTGGAAAAGCGCAACTGCACTTCCTCCACGCGGAACAAACGGCTACTGGCGACTATTTCGCGGGCGAGGACGGTGGGTTTCTGGCGCATGAGCGGCTCCTTGGCGTGATCGGGTTACTATACCGTGGCTTTTCCGATTGTCTGTGTCGGATATCTTTACTTACATGAGACCGCACCATGCCCTCTTTGCCCTGGCACGCCATCGACACTGTCCTGCTGGACATGGACGGCACCCTGCTCGACCTGCATTACGACAACCACTTCTGGATGGAGCACCTGCCCCAGCGCTACGCCGAGCTGCACGGGGTGAGCCGGGCCATGGCCGAGATGGAGTTGCAGCCTCTGTTCGAGCGTAACGCCGGACAGTTGCAATGGTATTGCCTGGATTTTTGGAGCACAGAACTGAAGATCCCAGTGCGTGAACTCAAGCTGGAAACCGCTCACCTGATTGCCCTGCGCCCGGATGCGGATACCTTTCTCGCGGCGATCAAACAGGCCGGCAAGCGCGTGATTCTGATCACCAACGCCCATCGTGATTCGCTGTCGTTGAAGTTGGAACGCATTGAACTGGCGCCGTATTTCGAGCGATTGATCAGCTCCCACGACTACGGTTTCGCAAAGGAAGATCCGCAGTTCTGGGATGCCTTGCAGGCCGACATTCAGTTTGATCCCTCGCGCAGCCTGTTTATCGACGACACCTTGCCGATCCTGCGCAGCGCCCAGGCGTTTGGCGTGGGCCATTTGCTGGCGGTAAAAGAGCCGGACAGCAAAAAAGGGCCGAAGGACACGGGCGAGTTTGCAGCAGTCGGTGACTACCGCGATCTCATTGTCGGGCTCTGACCAAATGTGGGAGGGGGCTTGCTCCCGATAGCAGTGTGTCAGTCAAGGAAGCTATGACTGACACTCCTTTATCGGGGGGCAAGCCCCCTCCCATATTTTCGCCCGTGTATTACTCAGGAATACGCAGCGTCTGCCCTGGGTAAATCTTGTCCGGGTTCGACAACTGCGGTTTGTTAGCTTCGAAGATTTTGTTGTACTGATTGGCGTTGCCGTAGACCGCCAAGGATATTGCGCTAAGGGTGTCGCCCTTTTTCACCACCACGAAACGGGCTGCGGCAACTGCCGGGCCGGATACGGTGATCTGGTCATCCACACTGGCCACACCGGCAATATTGCCCGCCGCCAGAATGATTTTTTCTTTCTCTTCCTGACTGGCAACGGTTCCAGTAAGCGTGACCTTGTCACCCTCCACAGTCGCGTGAACATCGGGATTACCCAGCCCGACTTCTTCAATGTGCTTTTTCAGATCATCGCTTGCGTTGGCGTTGCCCGGGGCAAACAGCTTGGCCAACTTCTGGCCTGCTTCCTTAACAAAGCTAAAAAGACTCATCGTACGCGCTCCTTGGTAGTTGATTTCCAGATGCCAAAGACTAGACCAGTCCTACAGATTTGGGTTCCAGCCCGGCCAAAGACCCAAACGCGCTAGAATCCCCCCGCCATTGGAATAAGCCCTGGAGCGAAGATGGACATCAAACAGCTGAAATTCCTGATCGCCCTCGACGAAACCCGGCACTTCGGCCAGGCAGCGGCTCGTTGTCACATTACCCAGCCCACCCTGTCGATGCGCCTGCGCAGCCTCGAAGAAGAGTTGGACTTGCCCCTGGTCAATCGCGGCCAGCGCTTCGAAGGCTTCACCGCACCCGGTGAACGGGTGCTGGCGTGGGCCCGAACAGTGCTGGCGGCGTATGACGGCTTGCAGGCTGAAGCTGCTGCCTGTCGCGGCAACCTGGTGGGTACGTTGCGTTTGGGCGTGGTGCCGCTGTCGAGCTTTGATCCGTTGGCGCTGATGCAACAACTGCATAAAGAGCACCCGAGCCTGCGCTTTGAGCTCTCGGCCTTGAGCTCCGAACAGATCCTTGAACAACTTGCGAGTAATCGACTGGACCTGGGCGTCTCCTATCTTGAGCGTTTGGATAATGAACGCTTTGACTCACTGGCCTTGGGCGAAACGCGCATGGGCCTGCTCTACGACCAGCGGTTTTTCAGCTTTGGCGACAAGCCGTTGAGCTGGGAGGCCCTGACCGAACTGCCCCTGGGCATGCTCACCAGTGGCATGCATTTTCGCCAGTCCATCGACCACAACTTCCACAGCCGTGGACTCAATCCCCAACCGCTGCTGCAAACCGATGCCGTCCATCAGTTGCTACAAGCGGTACACGGCGGGCTGTGTTGCGCGGTCATGCCCCTGGACGGTGGCCTAGATGCGCTCACCGAGCACCTGCGCCTGCAACCTATTGAGGATGCCCACACCCTTGCGCGCCTGGGGCTGATCATGCGTCGCAGCGCACCGCGCTCCGCGCTCGCAGAGGCATGTTTCGCGCTGTTTCAGAAATCGCAAAACGCGTCTTGATCGACGTCATCTATCGGTAGATCAGTACTGGCAATTAGACGCGACGCTTTGTCGCGCCTAGTCTAAACGCTGACCAATCCGCCGGTGGTACTGCCCCATGAACGCCAAGCGCCCAGTCTGCGCGGCGCCCGCCTCTGAAACGCCCGCGCCCGCCGCCAGCCAGAGCTACCAATACTGCAATCTCGAACACACAGAGGTCGCCAGCACTGCGTTGGCGGAAGAAGTGGCGTTGGCGATCGCCTATAACGACATCAGCCAGGCAGTCATGTTGGTCACGCCGACAGACCTGGAAGACTTTATCGTCGGCTTCAGCATCGGCAGCGGCATTATCGCCGACGTTAGCGACATCTATGATCTCAAACTCAGCGGTTCAGGCTCGACCCAGTACGCTCAGGTGCAGATTTCCAGCCGCGCGTTCTGGAATCTCAAGCAACAACGTCGCCAGTTGGCGGGCACCAGCGGTTGTGGTTTGTGCGGTGTAGAAGCGGTGGAACAAGCCTTGCCGGACCTTAAGGTCCTGCCCGGCGCACCACTGCCACCCGCCGAATGGCTTGATGGTCTGCGCCAGCGCATCAGCGCCTTTCAGCCTCTGGGCCAATACAGCGGCGCGGTGCATGCGGCGGTGTTCATGAACAGCCAAGGCGAACTGTTGATGGGCCGCGAAGACATTGGCCGGCACAACGCGCTCGATAAATTGATCGGTGCGTTGATCCGCCAAAAGATCCCGACCGATGGCGGCCTGGCGATTGTCACTAGTCGTTGCAGCCTCGAATTGATCCAGAAAGTTTTGCGCGCAGGCATCCAGACCCTCGTCAGCCTGTCGTCGCCCACCGGCCTGGCGCTGCAATGGGCCCGCCGGCACAACCTCAATCTCATCCACCTGCCGCAGAAAAGTGCGCCGCGGGTCTACAGCCCTGCGATGGAGAACCAGCCGTGAGCAATCATCATCAAGCCGACCAAACCCCAACCCCGCGCTACAAGCCTTACAAAGGCCCTGCGGGCGGCTGGGGCGCGCTGATCAGCGTGGCACAGGCGTGGTTGACCAGCGACAACGCGCTGAAAAACCTGCGCATGATGCTCAAGACCAACCAGAACGGCGGCTTTGACTGCCCGGGCTGCGCCTGGGGCGACTCGCCGGAAAGCGGCATGGTCAAGTTCTGCGAAAACGGCGCCAAGGCGGTCAACTGGGAAGCCACCAAACGTCGTGTAGACGCTGCATTCTTCGCCAAACACAGCGTCACTGCGCTGCTGGAACAGAGCGATTACTGGCTCGAATACCAGGGCCGCCTGACCGAGCCGATGCGCTACGACGCCGAAACAGACCGCTACACACCCGTCAGTTGGGAAGCAGCCTTCGACCTGATCGGCCAGCACCTCAACGCACTGCCAAGCCCGGATATGGCCGAGTTCTACACCTCGGGCCGGGCCAGCAACGAGGCGGCGTACCTGTATCAGCTGTTCGTGCGCGCCTACGGCACCAACAACTTCCCGGATTGCTCGAACATGTGCCACGAGGCCAGCGGCGTGGCCTTGGCGCAAAGCGTGGGCGTCGGCAAAGGCACCGTGACCTTTGATGACTTCGAACATGCCGATGCGATTTTCGTCTGGGGCCAAAACCCCGGCACAAACCACCCGCGCATGCTTGAACCGCTGCGTGAAGCGGTTAAACGCGGCGCCCAAGTGGTGTGTATCAACCCGCTGAAAGAGCGCGGCCTGGAACGTTTTCAGCACCCGCAACACCCGCTGGAAATGCTCACCAACGGCGACAAGCCGACCAATACCGCCTACTTCCGCCCAGCGTTGGGTGGCGACATGGCTATCCTGCGCGGCATGGCCAAGTTCCTGCTGCTGTGGGAACGCCAGGCGCAGGCCGAAGGCAAGGAAGCCGTGTTCGACCACGACTTCCTCAACGAGCACACGGCCAACGTGCTCGATTACCTGGGCCAGATCGACGACACCTCGTGGGATGAAATCGTCGCGCAATCCGGCCTCCCACTGGTGGAGATCGAGCAAGCGGCACGCATGTACGCCAAAGGCAAAAACGTGATCATGTGCTGGGCGATGGGCATCACCCAGCACCGCCACTCGGTACCGACCATCCAGGAAATCGCCAACCTGATGCTGCTGCGCGGCAACATCGGCCGCCCAGGCGCCGGCTTGTGCCCGGTGCGCGGCCACAGCAACGTGCAGGGCGACCGCACCATGGGCATTAACGAACGTCCACCGGTGGCGTTCCTCGACGCCCTGGAGCGTCGCTTCCAGTTCCAGGTGCCGCGTACCAACGGGCACAACGTGGTGGAAGCGATCCACGCGATGCTTGAAGGCCGCTCCAAAGTATTTATCGGCCTGGGCGGCAACTTCGCCCAAGCTACCCCGGACAGCCCGCGCACCTTCGAAGCACTGCGTAATTGCGACCTGACCGTGCAGATCAGCACCAAGCTCAATCGCAGCCACCTGATGCACGGCAAGGACGCGCTGATCCTCCCGTGTTTGGGCCGTACCGACATCGACATCCAGGCCGACGGCCCGCAGGCGGTCACGGTGGAAGACTCGTTCAGCATGGTTCACGGCTCCAATGGCCAACTGCAACCCCTGTCGAAGCTGATGAAGTCCGAGCCAGCAATCCTGGCCGGCATTGCCGCCGCGACGCTGGGCAGCAAGCCGGTCGACTGGAACTGGCTGGTGGCCGACTACAGCCGTATCCGCGACCTGATTGCCGATACCATTCCAGGCTTCAAGGACTTCAACGACAAGATCAAAAACCCAGGCGGCTTCTACTTAGGCAACTCCGCCGGCGCGCGCCGTTGGAACACGCCTTCGGGTCGCGCCAACTTCCGCCCGAACATCCTGCCCAAAGACTTGATCCACGAACGCACCCACGCCACTGGCCGGGTACCGGATCTGATCATGCAGTCGATGCGCTCCCACGATCAGTACAACACCACCATTTATGGCCTGGATGACCGCTATCGCGGGGTGAAAGGCCAGCGTGACGTACTGTTCGTCAACGAAGCCGACATCATCCGCCTGGGCTTCAAGCCGGGGCAGAAGGCTGACATCGTGTCGCTGTGGGAAGATGGCCGTGAGCGTCGTGTGAAGGGCTTCACGTTGCTGGCGTTTGATATCCCGGCGGGGCAGGCAGCCGCTTACTATCCGGAAGTGAACCCGCTGGTGCCGCTGGAAAGCACCGGGGATGGCAGCCATACGCCAACATCGAAGTTCGTGGCGATCCGCTTGGAAGCCGCAAGCGATAATGGCCTGATCATGGCCCGGACAGCCTGACTGATCATTTCGGACACAAAAAAGGCCGCTTTTGCATAAAAGCGGCCGTTCCGAAGTAGTTAAAGACCCTCAAAAACCACTTAAGTTCCCGATTAAAAACAGTAACTTAGAGGATTGTGTACAACTCGTGTTACTGGTCGGAATTCTATTGTCACAATGTCAATACAGCCTCAGGATCGCGCCGTCATCCTCTTGAGGTTTCCCGAATGAAGTTCTCCTCGATTCTCTTGTTGTCCCTTGGCCTGGTCAGTGGCGCAGCCATGGCCGGTGGCACCACCGAAGCCGGTGTAGGCGGCGCATTGGGCGGGGTTCTAGGTTCTGTCGTCGGCCAGCAGTTGGGCGGCAACACCGGTTCGACCATCGGCGCGGCCCTCGGTGGCGCAGGTGGTAGTGCGGTCGGCGCTGACAAGCGCAGCCGTGGCGAAGCCGCTATTGGCGGCGCCCTGGGCGCGGCCGGCGGCAACGTCGTAGGCCGCAGTGTCGGCGGTAGCACAGGTGCACTGATCGGCTCGGCTGCAGGCGGTGGCGCGGGCGGTGCACTGGGCAACTACATGGGCAACAAGAGCGATGACGATGATCGTCGTGATCGTGGGCGCGACAACCGTCGCTATGACCGTGATGACCATCGCGGCCGCGGCCATGCCTATGGGCATCGCAAGAACAAGCATCACTACCGTCACCGGTAATCTCTAAAAAACGCCGCAAAACCAATGTGAGAGCACGCTTGCACCCTCTCACATTGGTTTTTGCCGTCAGACCACCAACCGCTGCAGCGCCTCGCGCAACACTCCCGGAATGGTCACCGGCTGGTTCGACCCCCGATCCACAAACACATGCACAAAGCGCCCCGCCGCGCAGGCTTCCTCTTCGCCTGTCTTGAATACCGCCAACTCATACTGCACTGAGCTATTGCCTAACTTGCCCACTCGCAAGCCAATATCGATACGCTCGGGAAAGGCAATCGACGCGAAGTAATCGCACGCCGAACTCACCACGAACCCCACCACTTCGCCGCCATGAATATCCAGCCCGCCCTGCTCAATCAGGTAGGTATTCACCGCCGTGTCGAAAAAGCTGTAGTAGGTGACGTTATTCACGTGACCGTACACATCATTGTCGTGCCAGCGCGTGATGATCGGCTGGAAGTGAGGGTAATCGGCACGCTGTGGCACTGAATCAGGCATGGGCACCTCTGGTGAAAGTGGGTTTACAGGTCATTCAAATGGACTTCGGCCCAACTGCGTACTTCGGCATAGGGATAGTCTTCCAGCGCAGCAAAACCGGGAATGCCCCGCGCCTTCAGCTTGGTAAACAACGGCACACTGATACCCCCGAGAAAGCGCGTCAGTCGCTCGGCACCCGGCAGTTGGCCCGTGTGCTCATGATGCCTGTGGATAAAATCACCGCACAGCTCCATGAAATTTTTATCCACAAGCGGCGGCAAGCCCGGAGGTGATGGCAGGTGCGCCACATGGCCGTGACAGACCGAGCAATGTCCGCAGCGATGGGGGGCTTTTTCATCACCAAAATAATGGGCCAAGCGCTGGCCCAAGCAATGATCGGTGGCGAACAGATCGAGCATGGCGTGAATCCGCGCCACTTCTGTCACCTCGTGGTGCTTGAAGCCTGTGTATAACTCGGCGCTTAACACCTGTGGATCAAATTCGGTATTCAGCAGGCTGTAGACCTCAGTCATCTGCTTGCTTTCCAGCTCGATCAGGCCTTGCTCCTGGAAGTAATCCAGCGCCTTCACCACACGATTGCGCTCGGCATTGTGCTGCTGATACAGCGCGTCGAAATCCACCGTCGCCCAGGTCTTCGCACGCTTGCACACTTGAATAATCGCTGCGACAAACTGCTGCCGCTCACCGGAAAACCGCGCCAGTAACGCTTCGGGCTCAATCAGGTATTTGAACCGGTATTCGGCATAAAACGCGTAGCGCGGCGCGATCACGCCTTTGAGCTCCAACTGCACCAGCAGGGTCTTGAGTGGCAGCTCGCGGATATTGCTGTGATCCGACAGCGACCTCAGTAGAAACTCCCACTGCCCTTCACCGCGCGCCGCCTGCAAATCCTCCAGCACCCGGCGGATCCCCTCCTGCTCAGGCGTGTCACCGTACACAAAGTTTTCCAGCACATTGAGGCTGTCACGGTTAGCCAACACCAGGCAGTCCGACGGCTGCCCATCACGCCCGGCGCGACCTATTTCCTGGCTGTAGTTCTCGATGGATTTGGGCAGGTCAAAATGCACCACATTGCGGATGTCACTCTTGTCGATGCCCATGCCAAACGCGATGGTGGCGACAATGCAATTGGAGCGCCCGCCCATGAAGCGCTGCTGGATCCCCTCACGTCTGTCGTGGGGCAAGCCGGCGTGATACGCCTCGGCCTGTATGCCATTGCGGTTCAGATGCTCGGCAATATGCTCGGCGGTTTTTTGCAGGGTGACGTAGACGATGCTCGGCTGGTTGGCCCGTTCGCTCATCCACTGCACCAGGCGACGGCGTTTGTCCGCGCCGCTGACCGGTTCGACCAACAGGTTCAGGTTCGGCCTATAGAACCCCGTAGTCACCACATCACCCGGCGCTATGGCGAACTTCGCCTGCATATCGGCAATCACCTTGGGCGTGGCTGTAGCCGTCAGCAGCAGCGCTTGTGGGATCTTGAACTGACGCTGGTAGTCCGGCAGCTTCAGGTAGTCCGGGCGAAAGTTATGGCCCCACTCGGAAATGCAGTGCGCCTCGTCCACCACCAGCAGAGAGATCTGCACACTTTGCAGGAAGTTGCGGAAGCGCTCGTTCTTCAAGCGCTCCACGGAAATCATCAGGATTTTCAGCTCACCGGAACGGGCGCGGGCCATCACGTCATTGGCGTCGTCACGACTCTGGGCCGAATCGATACTGCCCGCCGAAATGCCATGGCGTTGCAAAAAGCCCAACTGGTCCTGCATCAGTGCCAACAGTGGCGAGACCACCAGCGTCAGGTGCGGCAGCAACACTGCTGACAGCTGATAACACAGGGATTTACCCGACCCAGTAGGGAAAATTGCAGCCGCCGAACGACCGGCCAGAACGGCGCTGACCGTTTCTTCCTGACCCAAACGAAACTGTGGATAACCAAAGACCTGCTGGAGGGTGTCGTGCATAGGCTGTCACTCCATTGACCGCTGAAGGTGGCTTAAAAACGTAGCCCAGTAAGCTCAGCGGATCGAGAAAGGTCGCATGGAAAAAGAGACAGGATGATACACAGGCTGGGAGATGGCCCAGGGCCGAAGTGGGAATAACCTGATGATGCAGTAGGAAACACACCGATCCAAATGTGGGAGGAAGCAAGCCCCTCCCACATCTTTAGAACTGCGCTACAGCTGAATCAGCGGTTCTGCACCCGCTCAATCGCCGTGTCATACACCGGGTTGGCTTTCTGTTCCTTGGCCAACTGGTAGTGACGCAGCGCATCCTGGAACTGCCCCGCCGCTTCGTAGATCCGCGCAATGTTGTAGTAGGCACCTGCACGCACGGTCGCAGCATTGGCGCCGGTGGCAAGGGCGATAGCCTTGCGGTTGGCCCAGATCGACTCGGCAGTGTTACCGGCTTTCTGATACGCCAGGCCGAGGTTGCCGTAAGCCTTGCCGAAGCTGTTATCCAGATCGATGGCCTGACGGAAGTAGTCAATCGCCTGATCCAGATTGCCTGCCTGGTAAGCCGCTTCACCTTTCAGGTTCAGCTTCTTCGCATCAGTCTGTACAGAAGAGCTAACGGTGACTGCGGTGACCGCGACGCTGTCATCCAGCAGCGGTTTGACTTCGTTCAGCACATTGGCGGCATTCACTGTCACGCCACTGAAGGTGTTGATGTCCTGGAAGTCGCCGCTGCCGGTCATGCGGAACACCGTCCACAGGTTGCCGCTGCGGTTCTTAGGCACGTAGTAGGTGCGCACCAGCGATTGGCCCATGTACACGAACACCTTGGCTTCGCTGTCGGACAATTGGCGCGAGCCTGGGTTGCCGCCATTACTGTAGTCGTGCACGGCATAGACGTAGCTTTCGCCGTAGTGCTTTTTCTGCAGGGTGATGGTTTCCGGGCCGTAGCTGTCGGTGTCATCCACATCCAACTCGGCGTCGGTACCCTTCTGGTTCTCGAAATAGATGTTATTGCCGGGGAAAATCATGTGGGAGTCGAGGTCACTCGGGGTCTTGCCCCAGGTCAGCACCACACGCAGGCTATCGAGGTTTTCCATCACCGGGCTGATGGCGTAGGTCATGCCCGCGCATGGGCACTTCACCACCAGGTTGGAGTAGCCGGGCTTCTTGATGATCAGCAGGTTGCTCGCGTCATCGGCGGCCTCACTGGTCAGCGTCACTTGGCCCTGGGCGTTGGTGCGACCCACCACATTCTGCGCGCCGTTGCGTTGCAGCAGCACTTCGGCGTCGGCGATTTTCTGATCCTTGACCACGGCGCTTAGCACTTCAATCGGCAACTGTTCGGCCTGGACGGAAAAAGCCAACGCACACAATGACATCGCCGAAGCGACACGAAGCAAACCCATGCTTAACTCCCTTTAAGTAGTGGGCGGAAATCGCCCTACAAGATTTTGCGGTGAAACATACGCTTAATTCAGGCCACTGGCGGAGTTTTTGTAGAAAATGTGATGCCAAGCCACAAATGCCTGAAACAGTCGTAGGAAATTTCCACGGGTCACGACATCTCCTTCCCAAACTGCTCCAGACACCCGCTTAACCCTCTACAGAAGTTACCCGTCGCTGAATGAAAATAGCGCGGCCTCAACTTTCCCGGCAGAAACCTGTGAACATCGAAAGGACTCAATACATTGGCCACTACGGCATCACCTTCGCGGTGATTCGGTTTAGCGTTCTACCCGCCCATCGACAAGCACTGGCAAACCTCTGCCTTTTGGAAGCCGGCACCCGCGCAACCGAAGTTCGCTATCGGCTGGCGGATCTCTACGGAAAAATGCTACCCGGTGATTTGCCTTGCAAAATGACTGTCGCAATCGCTAAGCCGCTGAACCGGCAGCAGGCAGATTTGCTCAATGAACGCGGGCCCCTTATCGCTCTAGCGTTAGCGGGACTTTTCAGTGCGCCAATTCACCCGTTTTCAAAACCAATAGCGCGCGCCGCTGCCACCGCTGTGGGTGCGATCACCAAAAGTATTATTCGCAGCTATTCCCTCGAAGCCATGGAATGTCAGAATCCATGACTATCTGCGTTCAAATTGTCGCCTTTGTGGCGCTATACCTTGTTTTGAATCACCAAATCACAACCCCAATACTCAGAAAGCGATTTGCTATCACGTTGCTCGCGACAGGCGTTACGTTGGCATTCCTACTACCCTACGTAGCAGTAATCCTTAAAATGCCCCTCCTGCCTGTATTCCTATTCTTGATAGGCTTGGCACTCTTCATCACCCGAAACAAATTCCGCTTGAAACGCGACCTCCCTCTTCACCCACTCCTGCGTGCCCCCACCATGAACCTCGCCCCCGACTTCCCCGAAGACCCCGTCATGCAGCAACTCCTGCAACTGCTGCACGAAGAAATCGGCCTGCCGAAACACAAGACTATCCGCCTGCAAACCTCACTCAATTTCGACCTGGGCTGTGACGGCAGTGAAGCCAAGCAACTGATGGAAGCGCTGGAGCAGGAATTCGTACTCGACCTGGGCGACTACGACACTTATCGTTACTTCAACCCGCCGGTCTTTGATGTGTTCCTCAAGCGTCGGGCCAAGGGGCGCGGCAACAAGGTTCCACTGACCATCGGCATGCTCTATCTAGCCATCAAGACTCACAGCTGGGACACGCAGACGCTGGAAAACCTGAGCTAACACGCAGCCCCCTGTAAGAGCCCGGCTTACCGGCGATGGCGGTCTTGAGGTCGCCATTGCCGGCAAGCGGGGCTGTTAAAGGAAATTGAGTCTTCAGAAAGGACGATACATGGACGTAACAATGGGCCTGCTGGCCGCCCTGCTCTGGGGTGGCACGGATTTCCTCGTGGGCCTCAATGCCCGGGCTGTCGGCGTTAAACGCGCCGTTTACTTTGGCCAGGCGCTCGGCTTCCTGATCATGACCTTGCTACTGGTCATGTTGCCGACCTTTCTCTTCAAATCCCTCGACGCCCCGCTAAGCGCCTGGCTGCTGGGCATCGCAGCCGCGCTGCTCACCGTGTCCGGCGCTCTCGCGCTGTCCAAAGCCTTCGCCATGGGCAAAGCCGCCATCGTTGCACCACTGGTGACATCGTACGGCGTGGTCACTACCTTATTGTCCTGGGCCAGCGGCGAGCACATCAGCCTTATACAACTCGGTTGCATTGCCCTATGCGTCATCGGCGTGATCCTCTCCAGCATCCACAAGGACAACGGCGTACCCCACAACAACCCCCGCCTATCCATCGCCTACGCCATGCTCGCCGCACTGTTGTACGGCGCCAGTTTCTGGCTGCAAGGCCGCTACACACTACCCGCGTTGGGACCGATCACCATGCTTTGGTTGGGTTATCTGGTGGGCGTGTGCGTACTGGTAATGATGGTGCTGAAGATCAAAGATGGCCTGAAAATCCCGCCACTGAAAAACTGTGCGACGCTGACCGGCGCGAGCTTGATGAATCTCGGCGGGTTCTCGGCGTTTTCATGGGGTGCGATGGCGGGGTCGGTTTCGGTGGTGACGGTGATCAGTACGTTGTCAGGTGGGATTGCGGCGATTCTGGGGTTTGTGTTTTTCAAGGAGCGGCTCACTGCGGTGCAGGTGCTGGGGGTTACATTGGTATTGATCGGAGCAGTAGCTCTGCACATCGCCGACTAACCTTTCGCGCATAAAAAAGCCGCCCACAAGAGGCGGCTTTTTCACAACACGCGAATCTTACAACTTAGGACCCGCAGCCTTGATCGCATCGCTCACTTCAAACTTCTTGAAGTTCTCGATGAACAGACCCGCCAGCGCCTTCGCTGCTTCATCGTAAGCGGCCTTGTCAGCCCAGGTGTTACGTGGGTTCAACAGGCCGGTTTCAACACCCGGTACGGCCAATGGCACGTCGAGGTTGATGGTGTCGAGGTGTTCGGTTTCAGCACCGATCAACGCGCCGCTCTGGATCGCTGCGATCACACCGCGAGTGGTCGGGATGTTGAAGCGCTTGCCAACGCCGTAGCCGCCGCCGGTCCAGCCGGTGTTGACCAGGTAGACCTTGGAGCCGAAGCCGCGGATGCGCTTGATCAGCAGCTCTGCGTATTCGCCGGCTGGGCGTGGGAAGAATGGCGCGCCGAAGCAGGTGGAGAAAGTCGACTTGATGCCGCTACCCGACCCCATCTCAGTCGAACCCACCAATGCGGTGTAGCCGGACAGGAAGTGGTAGGCCGCTTGTTCTTCGCTGAGGATAGACACTGGTGGCAGTACGCCGGTCAGGTCGCAGGTCAGGAAGATCACTGCGTTTGGCTCGCCGCCCAGGTTCTTCTCGGAACGTTTGGCAACGTGCTCCAGCGGGTAGGCGGCGCGGCTGTTCTGGGTCAGGCTCACGTCGGCGTAGTCGGCGTGCTTGGCGTCGTCGATCACGACGTTTTCCAATACTGCGCCGTGCTTGATGGCTTTCCAGATAACTGGCTCGTTCTTCTCGGACAGGTCGATGCATTTGGCATAGCAACCGCCTTCGATGTTGAACACCACGCCTTCGCCCCAACCGTGTTCATCGTCACCGATCAGGTAACGGCTTTCGTCGGCCGACAGGGTGGTTTTACCGGTGCCGGACAGGCCGAAGAACAGGGTCACGTCGCCCGCTTCGCCGATGTTGGCGGCGCAGTGCATCGGCAGTACGTCGGAAGCCGGCAGCAGGAAGTTCTGCACCGAGAACATGGCTTTCTTCATTTCACCGGCGTAACGCATGCCAGCGATGAGTACTTTTTTCTGTGCGAAGTTGAGAATCACGCAACCGTCGGAGTTGGTGCCATCACGCTCTGGCACGCACTCGAAGTTAGCCACGTTGAGCACTTGCCATTCGTCACGGCCGGCTGGGTTGTACTGGGCCGGGTTGATGAACAGGCAACGACCGAACAGGTTCTGCCAGGCAGTCTGGGTGGTCATTTTCACAGCCAGGTAGTGGTCTTCGGCAGCCCCTACGTGAACGTGGGAAACGAAGTGCTCTTGCGCGTTGTTGAAAGCCTCGACGCGAGCCCACAGGGCATCGAACTTGTCGGCCGGGAACTTGCGGTTGATCGGGCCCCAGGCGATAGCGTCCTGGGTGGAAGGCTCTTCAACGATGAAACGGTCGACCGGCGAACGACCGGTGCGATGACCGGTTTCTACGACCAGTGCGCCAGTATCGGCAAGCACGCCTTCACCGCGCTGCAGGGCTTCTTTGACCAGATCGTCAACACTCAGATCGGTGTATACGGCGTTATTGGCTTGCGTCATGAGGTTCCCCGTCGGCCTATGGCCGAGTGCTCCAAACGTTTTGTAGTAGAAAGTTGCGCACTACTACCGCGAAAAAAGTGGGCCGGATTATGCCAGAAAAGCCCAAAAAGAGTAGGGCCCTCCCGTCAGAACACCTCTAATCCGGCATTTGTCAGGTGATTTACCTGTGCTCAAACGTTTTAGTGGCGGGTGTCGGATGGCGTGTCGATGCCTGCGCCAGCGAACAATTGAGTGACATCGGCAGCATCGAACAGGTAGCGCTGGTTGCAGAACTGGCAGTCGATCTCGATGTTGCCACCGTGTTCCACCACCAGATTTTGCGCATCTTCCAGACCCAGGCTGACCAATGCGCTACCTGAACGCTCGCGGGAGCAACTGCAATGGAAGCGCAAGGTTTGCGCGTCGAACAGGCGCACAGGTTCTTCGTGGTAGAGGCGATGCAGGATGGTTTCGTTGTTCAAGCCCAGCAGCTCTTCGGCTTTCAGGGTGTCGGCCAGAGCGATGGTGTGCCGCCAGCTTTCAGCGCGATCGTCGTCGTCCTTGATGCGGTCGGCCGGCAATTGCTGCAACAGCATGCCACGGGCGCGTTTGCCGTCTGCGTTGAGCCAGAACTTGGTGCCGACTTGTTGGGACATCACGAAATAGTTAGTGAAGCAATCCGATAAGGTTTCGCCGTCGAGGTCGACGATGCCCTGGTAACGCTGGCCTACGGTCGGGTCGACGGTGAGCGCCAGGACGCCGTTGGGCATCAGGTCCGCCAGCATGGCGTCCGGGGCAATCAGGTCGGCGTCATAACGGGCCAGGCCGCGGATTTCACGTTCGCTGGAGCACTCGATCATCAGCAGCGGGATCGGGCCTTCGGAGCGGGCCTGCAGGATTAGCAAACCGTCAAACTTCATGGTGCCGACCAGCAACGCCGCAGCGGCCATCAGCTCTCCAAGCAGTTGCGCGACCGGCTCAGGATAGGGGTGCTTGGCGAGGACTTCGGCGTAGCTGAGTTCCAACGAAACCATTTCGCCGCGGGCGTCGCTCTCGTCGAAGATGAAGCGTTGGGTGAAGTCGGTATCCGGTAGATCAGTCATAGGTCTGGGTATCTGAATTGATGACAAATTGATTACAAGGTTTATAGAATTAAACGCTTTAGCACCGTTTTGGTGCGAATTTCTCCTGGAAACAGAGAGTTTAAATAGAGCGAAGAGGGACAGTTTATGAACAATCCGGGTTTGTTCCAAGCCAAGTGGAACCTCCGGCGATGGGCTCTGTGCAATCTACTCGCTATCGCGCTGCTGTGTTTTTGGCTGTGGCCCACGGGCCAGATGCTCTGTGTGATTTTCGACGAGTGGCTGTTTCATCTGCTCAATGACCCTCTGGCAACCAACGCAACGTGGCTGCACATTTGGGCCGTGGCCAGTTTGCGACCGTTTGATGCGGTGGTCGGGGTGATCCTGCTGTCGCTGCTGGTTCGCGGCGAATGGGTGTTCAAGGCCGTGCAGGTGCGTCAGGCGCTGTTAGGTTTTGTCGGCATTTTGTTGCTGCTGTTGTTTATCCGCATGCTGTTTTCCAAACTTGCGGCACAGATGGGCTGGCAGCACAGCAGCCCGTCGATGGTGATCGGCGGGGCCATTCAGATGAGTGATTACTTTCCTGGCCTGGAGAAGACCTGGGAGCTGAAGGACCGTTCGAGCCAAAGCTTCCCTGGGGATCATGCGTCTGTGCTGTTGATTTGGGGGATGTTCATGACGGTGTTCGCCAAGCGCATCAGCCAAGTGCTGGTGATCTGGGGCCTGGCGCTGTTGTTTATGATGCCGCGGCTGGTGGCAGGTGCGCATTGGGGGCAGGACGATTACATCGGCGGAGTGCTGCTGGCGCTGTTGGCGTTGGGCTGGGGGTATTACACGCCGTTTGCGGCAAAGGTGTCGGTCGCTTTGTTACACGTGACAACACCGATCTTCGGGTTACTTGGCAAGCTGCCGGTGATCGGAGGATTGAGCGTCGTGCGCACATCCCCTTAACGCTGCAGGCCGAATGAGCGAGGGGGCTGGCTCCCTCCCTAATTCGGCTGGGGTTCTGCGCAATCAGTCATCACTGCCACTGCCGCGAAACTTGAAGAGATCGCGGCGTTGCTTCTTGCTCGGCTTACCATCGGTGGTCAGGCCTGAAGCCCCCGCCTTGCGCATCGCCGCAGCATTTTCGCGCTTGGCGATGCTAGCGTCGGTCTCGGTGTAGAGCGCCTGAGCTTCAGGTGCGCCACGACGCACGATGGAAAGTGCTTGGACCACAATGGTCTTTTCATCAAAACCGGTACGAATCTGAAACTCATCGCCGACGCGTGGCTCCTTGCCCGGCTTGCAGCGCTCGCCACGATGGTGCACCTTGCCACTCTCTATCGCCGCCTTGGCCAGGGCACGGGTTTTATAGAAACGCGCGGCCCACAGCCACTTGTCCAGGCGAACCTTTTCTTCCTCTTCCTGCTTTTGAGCCACTTGAATTCCTCGCTCTGAAAAATGTCGCAACTTTACCGTTGAAACCCTTCGACGCATAAACCTCAAGGCTCACCTAAGATACGCCAGGTAGCACCCTGTTTTCGCGAGGATACGCCGTGACCGACTTTCCCACTTCACTCACCTCGCCTGACCAGCGCTGCGTAGGCTGCCAGCAAAGCGAGCCCCTGGGTTTCGATTTTGCGTTTGCCTACCAGCCTATCGTAGACCTTCGGGACCATTCGATTTTTGCCCACGAAGCCTTGGTGCGCGGTACACAAGGCGAAGGCGCGTTGTCGGTGCTTAGCCAGGTTAACGAAAGCAATCGCTACCGCTTCGACCAACGCTGCCGCACCCAGGCAATTGCCGGCGCAGCAGCCATGGGGATGCAAACCCATCTTTCCATCAATTTCATGCCCAACGCCGTGTACCGTCCGGAGTTGTGCATCCGCAGCACCCTGGAGGCGGCTCGCGCGCACAATTTCCCGCTGAACAGACTGATTTTCGAGACACTGGAAAGCGAGCATGTAGATAACTATCGCCATTTGACGAATATTCTGCGTGAATACCGCGAATTCGGCTTCAAGACCGCCATCGACGATTTCGGAGCGGGCTATTCGGGGCTGAATCTGCTGGCCGATTTCCAACCTGACTTGATCAAACTCGACATGGCTCTTATCCGCGATGTGGACCAGGATCGTGTCCGTCAGGTGATCGTCCGGGGGATTGTCACAATCTGTGAGCAGTTGAACGTTACTGTCATCGCCGAAGGCATCGAAAGTGCCGGAGAGCGAGACTTTCTGTCTGACTGTGGAATATTTCTCATGCAAGGCTACTGGTTCGCCAAGCCCGCATTCAAAGCCCTGGCCGAGGTTTCACCGAAAGCTTGGGCTAATTGACCGGTTACCCATATTGAAGACATTTGACCATTTGACCGTTGTGGGTCTGCGTGAGTGGGTGGCACTTCCCGACTTGGGAGTGGCAGGCCTGCGCGCGAAGATCGACACAGGTGCCAGCACCTCAAGCCTGCACGCCACCGATATCGAACCCTTTGAGCGCGACGGTGAGAAGTGGGTGCGCTTCACCGCACATCTGGGCAGTGTTGTGCAACTGCGCCACCGCCGCTGCGAAGCGCCCCTGGTGACGATGAAAACCATCAAGAGCTCCAACGGCCATGCGCAGGTGCGCTATGTGATCAGCACCACCCTGGCGTTGGGTGATCGGGTATGGCGGGTGGAGTTCACCCTGGCCTGCCGCAAGGCTATGCGTTACCGCTTGCTGCTGGGTTCCAAGGCGCTGATTGACGGCCAGTTGGTGGTCAACCCCGGCATCAAGTACGTTCAAGACAAGCCGGTGTTCCCGGTCTCTACTATTTCTGCCCCAGGTGCTGCATGAAGATTGCTGTGCTGTCGCGAAACCCGCGTCTGTATTCCACCCGCCGCCTGGTCGAGGCCGGCACCGAACGTGGCCACGAAATGGTGGTGATCGACACGTTGCGTGCCTATATGAACATTGCCAGCCACAAGCCGCAGATCCATTACCGAGGCAAACCGCTGGAAGGCTTTGATGCCGTAATCCCGCGGATCGGCGCTTCGGTGACGTTTTATGGCTGCGCGGTGCTGCGCCAATTCGAGATGATGGGGGTGTTTCCCTTGAACGAGTCCGTGGCCATTGCGCGCTCGCGGGACAAATTACGTTCGCTGCAACTGCTGTCGCGCCGGGGGATCGGCCTGCCGGTCACCGGGTTTGCCCACTCACCCGATGACATCCCGGACCTGATCGAGATGGTCAACGGCGCGCCACTGGTAATCAAGGTACTGGAAGGCACACAGGGCATTGGCGTAGTGCTGTGTGAAACCGCAACCGCGGCGGAGTCGGTGATCGAGGCATTCATGGGCCTCAAGCAGAACATCATGGTGCAGGAATACATCAAGGAGGCAGGGGGTGCGGATATCCGCTGCTTCGTGGTGGGCGACAAGGTAATTGCGGCGATGAAGCGCCAGGCCAAACCTGGAGAGTTTCGCTCCAACCTGCACCGTGGCGGCAGTGCCAGCCTGATCAAGATCACCCCTGAGGAGCGCATGACCGCGCTGCGGGCGGCCAAGGTGATGGGGTTGGCCGTGGCGGGGGTAGATATCCTGCGTTCGAACCACGGGCCGCTGGTGATGGAAGTCAATTCATCCCCGGGCCTGGAAGGTATCGAAACCACCACTGGCAAAGATGTGGCGGGGATCATCATTCAGCATCTAGAGAAGAATGGTGGGCCGAATATGACCAGGACCAAGGGCAAGGGCTGATAAAACGCAGTCTGTGGCACACGTAAACCAAATGTGGGAGGGGGCTTGCTCCCGATAGCGGTGGATCAGCCAGCTTATTGGTAGCTGACCCACTGCAATCGGGAGCAAGCCCCCTCCCACATTTTGATCTGCGTTGTTTGTTAGACCGCGTCTCGGGGCAACATCAAGCCCAACGGTAAACGCACCCGCGCCTCAAGGCCGCCGCCTTCGCGATTACGCAACTCAACATTGCCACCATGCATCGAGGCAATTCGTCGCACGATTGCCAGCCCAAGCCCCGTGCCTTTGCCACCGCGTGCACGGTCCCCACGAGTAAACGGGTTGAAGATGCCCTCCAGTTCCGCCGGGTCGATCCCCGTGCCACGGTCCATCACACTCAGCACCACATAAGGTGCGGCGCTGTCGCCCGAAACGTACGCCGCCACTTCCACATCAGAACCGGCGTGATGCAAGGCGTTGCCAATCAAATTGTTCAACAGGCGCTTCATCGACACACGTCGCAACGCAAACGGCTGGATCGGCTCAAGGCGCATCCGAACCTGTTCGCCGTTCTGGTTATAGGGCGCAACCACCTCGCGCACCAAATCCGTCAGGTCGACTTCCTCAACCACCTCATCGCGGCCATCGCGGATAAACGCCAGAAACTGATCGAGAATCGCGTCCATATCCTCGATATCGCGGACCATGTCGTCGGTCAGATCGGTATGGTTGTCCATCAACTCCAGGGACAGTCGCAAGCGTGTCAGCGGCGTGCGCAGGTCGTGAGAGACACCGGCCAGCATCAACTCGCGTTCGCGCCCGGCCTGTTCGACATCCTCTGCCATCTGGTTGAACGCGCCGTATACCTCGGTCATTTCACTCGGTGTATCGCTGACCGGCAGGCGCACGCTACGCCCCTGACCCAATTGCCGGGCGGCAAACACCAATCGTTTAAGGGGTTGGTTGAGCTGGCGCACAAAGATCCACGCGGATGCTGTGGAAAGCAGCCCGATCGCCAAGAACCAGCCCAGCACGTTCCAGATCTTCTGCCCCCGCAAAGGATGAGGGTACAGCGGCACTTTCAGCCAGTCCTCACCCAGGCTCGGCGCACGTACCCACAATGCAGGAGACACATGCATACGCAGCCGTACTTCGGTGTCTTCACCCAGTTCGGCCTGCATTTGGCGCTGGTAAATCTCGCTATAAGGCCAATGTTGCTCGCCTTCCGGCACACCTGCACCCGCCACGCGTACCAGAGTGGCGGCCTTGGCAATCTTCTCGCGGTTCTCGGGATCGGCGGCCCAATAGGCGCGCAGCGTCAAAGCCACACCGTGGCTGTACTGTCGATCCACCAGCACATCTTCGTTCATCAGCAGATAAACCAGCGTGAGCGCTTTGGAAAACAGAACGACGATCAGCACCAGCCAAAGGGTGCGGGAGAAGAAACTTTGTGGGAACCACAGCGGGGTTTTCATAGATGAAAGCTGGACACCTTGCAGGAACGAGCGGCGCTCGCAGAATTGCAGACGCCGGGCATCCCGTCGACCCTCATGGAGTCAAACGCCAGGATGCCCGCCCTGCAAATCATCGATCACTTGGTTGCGGTGCCATCCGGCACAAACACATAACCCACGCCCCAGACAGTCTGGATATACCGTGGCTTGGAAGGGTCCGGCTCGATCATCCGGCGCAGACGGGAAATTTGCACGTCGATGGAGCGCTCCAGGGCGTCCCATTCACGACCACGAGCCAGGTTCATCAGTTTGTCGCGTGTCAGCGGCTGGCGAGCGTTCATCACCAGCGCCTTGAGCACGGCGAATTCGCCGGTGGTGAGCATGTGCACTTCATCGCCGCGCTTGAGTTCGCGGGTCGCCAGCGACAGTTCGTAGTCGCCGAAGGTAACGCTTTCGTCTTCGCTGCCTGGCGCGCCCGGTACTGGCGGTGCCTGACGGCGCAATACGGCTTTGACCCGCGCCATCAACTCATCCGGATTGAAGGGTTTGGCCAGGTAGTCATCGGCGCCCAGTTCAAGGCCCTTGATGCGGCTCAGCTCATCGCCCTTGGCGGTGAGCATGATGATTGGAATCTGATTGTTCGCGCCGCGCAGGCGTTTGCATGCGGTCAGGCCATCTTCGCCGGGCAGCATCAGGTCGAGTACGACCAGGTTGAATACTTCGCGCCCCAGGAGGCGATCCATCTGCTCGGTGTTCGGCACCGCGCGGGCACGGTAGCCCTTGGAATTGAAGAAACGCTCCAGCAGGCTGCTCAGCCCTGGATCGTCATCAACGATGAGAATTTTTTCGCCTTCAGCAGTTTGTGCAGTGCTGCTCATTAGATGCTCCTCTTATCTCGGCGCGCATTATGGCGTAGCTGTCGTTATACGCACCGTGTGCATTGTTAGCAGATTTTTCCTCAACTGCCAGCAAACCCGCGCCCTACAACCACCCGCGCAGTAGCCCTCAAGGACAAAACGCTGGTTATAATGCGGCGCCCTCATACAGGGCGACGTCAGATCGTTACCTTTTTACTGCCAAGCTTTTTTACCCGCTTGTCGCGATTTTTCCGATTTCGAGGGTCAATAGGCTGCCTCTTGACCCAGGCAGCGGCGCCAGTCGGGCCGCTCAACCAGCTGCGCAAGGCCTTGTTTTCCGGGCCTGCGAGCTGCTTCTAAGAATTTCAGGTGGTTTTATGGACAGCATCAACAGCCGCATCGCCGAGGAACTCGGTGTACGCCCACAACAGGTCGAAGCGGCCGTCGCTCTACTGGATGAAGGCTCCACGGTGCCCTTCATCGCCCGTTACCGAAAAGAAGTGACAGGCAGCCTCGACGACATCCAACTGCGTCACCTGGAAGAGCGCCTGCGCTACCTGCGAGAACTCGACGAACGGCGTATCAGCATCCTCGCCAGCATCGAGGAACAGGGCAAGCTGACCCCGCAGCTTGAGCGCGACATCAAGCTCGCCGACACCAAAACCCGCCTCGAAGACCTTTACCTGCCCTACAAACAAAAGCGCCGCACCAAGGGCCAGATCGCCCTCGAAGCCGGCCTGGGCGAACTGGCCGACGGCCTGTTCAACGACCCGTCGCTGACCCCGGACACCGAAGCCGCGCGCTTCGTCAACGCTGAAAAAGGCGTTGCCGATGTCAAGGCAGCCCTCGAAGGCGCCAAGTACATCCTCATGGAGCGCTTCGCCGAAAACGCCAGCCTTCTGGAAAAACTGCGTACCTACCTCAAGCAGGAAGCCATCATCAGCGCTCGCGTCATCGCCGGCAAAGAGGAAGAAGGCGCTAAATTCCGCGATTACTTCGAACACGACGAACCGCTCAAGAGCATGCCGTCCCACCGTGCACTGGCGATTTTCCGTGGCCGCAACGAAGGCATTCTCAGCTCCGCACTCAAAGTCGGCGACGAGCTGCCGGGCACCATGCACCCGTGCGAAGGCATGATCGGTCAACAATTCGGCATCCAGAATCAGAATCGTCCTGCTGATAAGTGGCTCGGTGAAGTAGTGCGCTGGACCTGGAAGGTCAAGCTCTACACCCACCTGGAAACCGACCTGCTGGGCGAATTGCGCGACGGCGCCGAAACCGAAGCGATCAACGTCTTCGCCCACAACCTGCACGACCTACTGCTGGCCGCACCAGCCGGCCCGCGCGCCACCCTGGGCCTCGACCCGGGCCTGCGCACCGGCTGCAAGGTCGCCGTGGTCGATGCCACCGGCAAGCTGCTGGACCACGCCACCGTGTACCCGCACGTGCCGCATAACAAGTGGGACCAGACCCTCGCGATTCTGGCCGCCCTGTGCGCCAAGCATTCGGTGGACCTGATCGCCATCGGCAACGGCACCGCCAGCCGTGAAACCGACAAGCTTGCCGCCGAACTGATCAAAAAATACCCAACCATGAAGATGACCAAGGTCATGGTCTCCGAGGCGGGCGCTTCGGTGTACTCGGCGTCGGAACTGGCTTCCAAGGAATTCCCGGACCTCGACGTGTCGATCCGTGGCGCGGTATCCATCGCCCGTCGCCTGCAGGATCCGCTGGCCGAACTGGTGAAGATTGACCCTAAATCCATCGGTGTCGGCCAGTACCAGCACGACGTGTCACAACTGAAGCTGGCGCGCGGCCTGGATGCGGTGGTGGAAGACTGCGTGAACAAGGTTGGCGTGGATGTAAACACTGCCTCGGTCGCGCTGCTGGCCCGTATCTCCGGCCTGAACACCACGCTGGCGCAGAATATCGTCACTCACCGAGACGAAAACGGCGCGTTCAAAACCCGCGCCGCGTTGAAAAAGGTCGCTCGACTGGGCGAGAAAACCTTCGAGCAAGCCGCCGGTTTCCTACGCGTAATGAACGGTGACAACCCGCTGGATTCCTCGGCCGTTCACCCGGAAGCGTATCCGCTGGTGCAACGCATCGCCGCCGAGACCGACCGCGACATCCGTTCGCTGATCGGTGACGCTGCGTTCCTCAAGCGCCTGGACCCGAAGAAGTACACCGACGAAACGTTCGGCGTACCGACCATCACCGACATTCTGCAAGAGCTTGAAAAGCCAGGCCGCGACCCACGTCCTGAGTTCAAGACCGCCGAGTTCCAGGACGGCGTCGAAGACCTCAAGGACCTGGAGCTGGGCATGATCCTGGAGGGTGTGGTGACCAACGTGACCAACTTTGGCGCGTTTGTGGACATCGGCGTGCATCAGGATGGTTTGGTGCATATCTCCGCACTTTCGGAGAAGTTCATTAAAGACCCACGTGAAGCGGTGAAAGCCGGTGATGTGGTCAAGGTCAAGGTCATGGAAGTCGACATCCCGCGCAAACGCGTTGGTCTGTCTATGCGTATGAGCGACACCCCCGGCGAGAAAATCGACGGTGCCCGTGGCGCACGCCCAGGCTCGGCGCCGCGCCAGTCTCAGAACCGCTCCGAAAGCAGTCAACCGCGCAAGGAAACCGCAACCGCGGCGCCAAGCAACAATGCCATGGCCTCGCTGTTCGCCAACGCCAAGCAGTTGAAGAAACGTTGATGGAAATCCCGGCCGGTTTGACTCAGAGCGCCTTCAGCGAACTGATCGGCTGCCGCCTGCAACGCCTGGAAGAAGGCGTTGCCGAGGTGGCCCTGACCCTGGAGCCGCACCTGCGCAACCGCGCGGGCAAGCTCCATGGCGGGGCGATTTTCAGCCTGGTAGACATCACCATGGGGCTGGCCTGCTCCAGTTCCCATGGTTTCGACCAGCAGAGCGCGACCATCGAGTGCAAGATCAACTACATCCGCGCCGTGGAAGACGGGGATGTGCTGTGCACCAGCCGTGTGATTCACGCCGGCCGGCGCACCCTGGTGGTCGAAGCCGATGTGTATCAGGAGGAACGACTTGTCGCAAAAGCACAGGGCACCTTCGCTGTCCTATAGCTCACCACCCACGATTTGAGTTAATTTCGGCGCTGCGATAACGGCGTCGGAATTTTCCTGCTGCGCTATGGCCCAATTCATGGAGTGAAGTAGGCTTTTTTACCGCGGGTCAAATCGACTCACAACCAGGCGATCACGCCAGTTTTAACTTCACCCTTGTAGACCGTCCTGCCCACCCCCATATTGGGGCGACTGACGCGTGAAGGAATCCAACTTGAGCGAACTTCTCAACCGCCGCCTGGCTCTGCTCGGCAAGCGCGAACACCTCTCCCTGCTAGAGCAGTGCCTGCATGGCATCGAGCGTGAGTGCCTACGTGTCACGGGTGAAGGTCGCCTGGCGCAAACGCCGCACCCGGAAGCCCTGGGCGCCGCGTTGACCCACGAACAGATCACCACAGACTACTCGGAATCGCTGCTGGAGTTCATCACCCCAGCCCTGCCCAACCCGGCCGATACTCTGAGCAGCCTGGACAAGATCCACCGCTTTGCCTACACCAAGCTGGGCAGCGAATACCTGTGGAGCCCCTCGATGCCGTGCCCGTTGCCGGCCGAGGAAGATATTCCGATTGCCTACTACGGCACCTCCAATATCGGACAGCTCAAGTACGTGTACCGCAAGGGCCTGGCCCTGCGTTACGGCAAGACCATGCAGTGCATCGCCGGCATCCACTACAACTTTTCCCTGCCGGAACAGTTGTGGCCGTTGCTCAAGGAAACTGAAGGGTTCGTCGGCACCGACCGCGACTATCAGTCCACGGCTTACATCGCGCTGATCCGCAACTTCCGCCGTTACAGCTGGCTGCTGATGTACCTGTTCGGTGCCTCACCGGCCCTGGACGCGGGTTTCCTGCGCGGTCGCTCGCACCAGCTGGAAGTGCTCGACGCCGACACCCTCTACCTGCCCTACGCCACCAGCCTGCGCATGAGTGACCTGGGTTACCAGAGCAACGCCCAGGCCGGCCTGACGCCGTGCTACAACGACTTGGCGAGCTACACCGACAGCCTGCGCGAAGCGGTAGCAACGCCCTACGCGCCTTACGTCGAAATCGGCACGCACAAGGACGGTGAGTGGGTACAGCTCAACACCAACATCCTGCAGATCGAAAACGAGTACTACTCCAACATCCGCCCCAAGCGCGTGACCTACACCGGTGAACGACCAATCCAGGCGCTGGTGGCACGCGGCATTCAGTACATCGAAGTGCGTTGCCTGGACATCAACCCGTTCTTGCCGATGGGCATCGACCTGCCCGAGTCGCGCTTCCTCGACGCGTTCCTGCTGTACTGCGCGCTGAACGACAGCCCGTTGTTCGCCAACAACGCGTGCGGCAATGCCACCGCCAACTTCCTCAGCGTGGTCAAGGAAGGTCGCCGTCCGGGCCTGCAATTGCAGCGCGACGGCGCGCCGGTGGACATGAAGGAATGGGCCACCGAGCTGTTGGAGAAGATTGCACCGTTGGCCGCCCTGCTCGATCAGAGCCATGGCATCAGCGAGCACAGCCAGGCGCTGGACGCCCAGCTTGCTAAGGTCAACGACCCATCGCTGACCCCGTCGGCGCAGGTACTGGCCGCGATGGCCGAGCGCAAAGAGAGTTTCGCGCAGTTTTCCCTGCATCAGAGCGAGGTGCATGCCGAGTATTTCCGCCGTGAGCCGTTGCCCGCAGAAGAGCAGGCGCGCTTTGAAGACCTGGCGCGCAAGTCACTGGCGCAACAGGCGGAGCTGGAGCAGAACGAAGTGGGCGATTTTGATGTGTTTGTGGGGTCGTACCAGGCGAGCATTCTCGCCATCAGTAACTAACTGAAGCCGAACCCGGCTCAAAATGTGGGAGGGGGCTTGCCCCGATAGCAGAGCGTCAGTCACTCATCAGTGGCTGAGCTACCGCCATCGGGCGCAAGCCCCCTCCCACATTTGCCCTCATCAAGCTCAAGACTTGCTTCAACCTTTCCCCACATAAGCTAATTCGAAAATGTTATTTATTTTCGGATTCTTAGATCATTTAGTCTCCTCTCACGCCGACCCTCGGCCGCCTGATTGAGGAGCTTCCCCTTGAAACTTTTAACCCCCCTGCGCCTCTTGGCGGCGTTGTCCCTGGCCGGTGCCAGCCTGTTTGCCCAGGCGGCTGATGTGACCATCGCTTACCAGACCACCGTGGATCCGGCCAAAGTCGCCCAGGCCGACGGCGCGTATGAAAAAGCCACCAACGCCAAAATTGATTGGCGCAAATTCGACAATGGCGCCGACATCATTGCCGCCATCGCCTCCGGTGACGTGCAGATCGGCTACCTCGGTTCCAGCCCGCTGACCGCGGCGATCACCCGCAAAGTGCCAGTGGAAACCTTCCTCGTCGCCACCCAGATTGGCGGGGCCGAAGCCCTGGTGGCGCGCACCGGTTCGGGGATCAACAGCCCCCAGGACCTGATCGGCAAAAAGATCGCCGTGCCCTTCGTCTCCACTGGCCACTACAGCCTGTTGGCCGCACTCAAGCACTGGAACATCGACCCGTCGAAAGTGACCATCCTCAACCTCGCGCCACCGGCGATCATCGCGGCCTGGAAGCGCGGTGACATCGACGCCACTTACGTGTGGGATCCCGCGTTGGGCGTAGCCAAGGAGAACGGCAAAGTGCTGATCACCTCTGGCGAGCTGGCCAAGTTCGGCGCGCCTACGTTCGATGCGTGGATCGTGCGTAAGGATTTTGCCGAGAAGCACCCGGAAATCGTCACGGCCTTCGCCAAAGTCACTCTGGATGCCTACGCCGCCTACCGCAAAGACCCACAAGCCTGGCTCGCCGACAAAGGCAACGTCGACAAGCGGGTGAAGCTATCCGGCGCTAAGGCCAGCGATATCCCGCTGTTGTTGCAAGGCAACGTCTACCCGCTGGCCGCTGACCAAGTGACCCTGCTGGGCGCCCCGACTACCAAGGCCGTGACCGATACGGCTGCGTTCCTCAAGGAACAAGGCAAGGTCGACGCCGTGCTGCCGGACTACGCGCCTTACGTCAGCGCCAAGTTCATTACTAACTGAGGAGTTCATCGCGATGGCCTTGCTACAACTGGAGCGCATCAGCGCACAGTACCCAGGCGCCCCGGAACCGGTACTGGCGGATATTTCACTCGACCTTGGGCCCCAGCAATTGCTGGTGGCCCTCGGGCCGTCCGGCAGTGGCAAGACCTCGCTGTTGAACCTGATTGCCGGTTTTGTCGAACCTTCTGCCGGGCGCATTACCCTTGATGGCGTGCCGGTCAAAGGCCCCAGCGCCGAGCGTGGTGTGGTATTCCAGGACGATGCGTTGCTGCCCTGGCAGGATGTGTTGGCCAATGTCGGCTTCGGCCTCGAATTGGCCGGCGTACCCAAGGCGCAACGTGAAGTACGTGCCAGGGAAATGCTCGCGCTGGTGGACCTGGCGGGTTTCGACAGCCGCCGTATCTGGCAGCTCTCCGGCGGCCAGAAGCAACGCGTCGGCTTGGCGCGCGCCTTGGCGGCAGACCCGCGTGTGCTGCTGATGGACGAACCCTTCGGCGCCCTCGATGCCTTCACCCGCGAACAGATGCAGGAGTTGTTGCTGCAAGTCTGGCGCCGCACGGCCAAGCCTGTGTTCCTGATTACCCATGACATCGAAGAAGCCGTGTTCCTCGCCACTGATTTGATCCTGCTGGCGCCCAACCCAGGCCAGATCGTGGAACGCCTGCACCTGGACTTCGGCCAACGCTATGCGGCGGGTGAATCGGCGCGGGCGATCAAGTCCGACCCGCGCTTTATCGAGACCCGCGAACACGTGCTGGGCAAAGTGTTCTCCCAACGGCAGGTGTCCGCATGAGCAGCTACGAACTTCCCGCCACCGCCGCCAAGCCGGTGACGCACGCGGTCATTGCGGTGCGCCGCAGCTTAAGCACACGCTGGATCAGCCTGCTGACACTGGCCGCGCTCCTGGCAATTTGGTGGGGGGTGACCGCCACCGGTTTGATCGAACCGCTGTTCCTGCCACCGCCGTCCGCCGTGCTGCAAAAAGGCTGGTTGCTGGCGACCACGGGCTATATGGACTCCACTCTGTGGCAACACCTGGGCGCGAGCCTCAGCCGTATCGGCCTGGGCCTGGGCTTCGCGGTGCTGACCGCCGTGCCGGTGGGCATCGCCATCGGTTCCAATCGCATTGCCCGAGGCATTCTCGACCCGCTGATCGAGTTCTACCGACCGATTCCACCTTTGGCCTACCTGCCGCTGATTGTGATTTGGTGCGGCATCGGTGAGCTGTCTAAAGTGCTGCTGATTTACCTCGCGATCTTCGCACCGATTGCCATCGCCACCGCGACTGGCGTACGCACCGTCGACCCTGCCAAATTGCGCGCCGCGCAGTCGTTGGGCGCCACCCGCGCCCAGCTGATTCGCCATGTGATCCTGCCAAGCGCCCTGCCTGACATCCTGACCGGCGTGCGCATCGGACTGGGTGTGGGCTGGTCGACCTTGGTCGCTGCCGAGCTGATCGCCGCCACAAGCGGCCTGGGCTTTATGGTGCAGTCGGCGGCGCAGTTCCTGGTCACCGATGTGGTGGTACTGGGGATTCTGGTCATCGCCTTGATCGCCTTCGCCATGGAAATGGGCCTGCGTGCCCTGCAGCGTAAGTTAGTGCCTTGGCATGGCCAGGCACATTGAGAGAACCGCATGAGCAGCCTGACCGTTACCCCATTGAGCACTGCCTTGGGCGCCCAGATCAGTGGCGTCGATATTACCCAGCCGCTGAGCACCGAACACCGCGATGCCATCGAGCAGGCGTTACTCCGCCACTCGGTGCTGTTCTTCCGTGACCAGCCGATCACCCCGCAGCAACAAGCGCGGTTCGCCGCGAATTTTGGCGACCTGCATATTCATCCGATCTACCCCAACGTGCCGGAACAGCCCGAAGTGCTGATCCTCGACACCGCCGTCACCGACGTACGCGACAACGCCGTATGGCACACCGACGTGACCTTCCTGCCCACCCCGGCGCTCGGCGCGGTGCTTAGCGCCAAGCTGCTGCCGGCGTTTGGTGGCGACACGTTGTGGGCCAGTGGTATTGCGGCGTATGAGGCGTTGTCCGAGCCGTTTAAGGCGTTGCTCAACGGCCTCACCGCCACCCACGATTTCACTAAGTCTTTCCCGCTGGAGCGCTTCGGCAACACCGCCGAAGACCTGTTGCGCTGGGAAGAAACCCGTAGGAAGAACCCGCCGCTGTCGCACCCGGTGGTGCGTACTCACCCGGTGAGTGGACGCAAGTCGCTGTTTGTCAGCGACGGGTTCACGACCAGGATCAATGAACTGGAACCGGCGGAAAGCGAGGCGATTCTTAAGCTGTTATTCGCCCACGCGACGCGCCCCGAATTCACTATCCGCTGGCGCTGGCAGGAAAACGACGTGGCGTTCTGGGACAACCGCGTGACCCAGCACTACGCGGTGGATGACTACCGGCCGCAGCGGCGGGTGATGCATCGGGCAACGATTCTTGGGGACGTGCCGTTCTAAACCACACAGCACATCAAATGTGGGAGGGGGCTTGCCCCCTCCCACATTGACCGAGTCATACCAAATTATTCAGCGGTCGATGGCTTTTCCCACAGGTTAATCCCGCCTTCCTGCGCAAACCGATCAATCTCCGCCAGTTCTTCCGCAGTGAAGCTCAAGTTCTTCAACGCTCCGACGTTCTCGATAATCTGCTCCGGCCGGCTCGCGCCGATCAGCGCACTGGTGACCCGTGGATCACGCAACGTCCACGCCAGTGCCAGTTGCGCCAGGCTCTGACCACGGCGCTGGGCGATTTCGTTCAGCGCACGCACATGGGCGATGTTGGCGTCGGACAAGTGTTTGGCCTGCAACGAACCACCGCCCGGGCGATTGACCCGTGCATCAGCCGGCACACCGTTGAGGTACTTGTCGGTCAACAAACCCTGAGCCAGTGGCGTAAAAGCGATCACGCCGGCGCCGAGTTCCTCGGTGGTGTCGAGCAGGTCTTTTTCCACCCAGCGGTTGAGCAGGTTGTAGGCCGGCTGGTGGATCAGCAGCGGTACTTTCCACTCCTTGAGCAGCGCAGCGATTTCGCGAGTCTTCACGCCGGAATACGACGAAATGCCGATGTACAACGCCTTGCCTTGTTGCACGGCGGTGGCGAGGGCGCTGGCGGTTTCTTCAAGCGGGGTGTCGGCGTCAAAGCGGTGGGAGTAGAAAATATCCACATAGTCGACGCCCAGGCGCTGCAGGCTTTGGTCCAGGCTGGCCAGCACGTATTTGCGCGAACCGCCGCCCTGGCCGTAAGGGCCGGGCCACATGTCCCAACCGGCCTTGCTGGAGATAATCAATTCGTCGCGGTACTGCTTGAAGTCTTCACGCAGCAAACGACCGAAATTGATCTCGGCGCTGCCGTAGGGCGGGCCGTAGTTATTAGCCAGGTCGAAGTGGTTGATACCCAGGTCGAACGCCGTGCGCAACAGGGCGCGCTGGGTGTCGATCGGGGTGCTGTCGCCAAAGTTGTGCCACAGCCCCAGGGACAGTGCAGGCAGCACCAATCCACTGCGGCCTACGCGGCGATACGGAATAGATTCATAGCGGTTTTCGGCAGCAATGTACGTCATCGAATCCTCTCTGGGTCTAGGGCAAATAAGGCCTGGGAATAAGGTTATTCCCAGGCCTTTTAACCAGCTGAATCGCTTAAGTCTGCCCTTTCGTTGTACAGCAAAGTCCTACGCCAGAGGAACGATAAGACTCATAAAAAACTGCAATTTCACGCAAGCCCAACGTCACCGCTGGCCTGCGCAAAACCTAGCGCACCAGGTGCAGGAACTGCAGGTGCCGCTCGTACTGGTCGAGGATGTCGTTGATGATCTGCTCCTTGGTGTAGCCCACCAGGTCGTAGTCCTGGCTGCCCTCACTCAAGTGCACTTCCGCCCGGTAATAGCGGCGGTTGTTGATCTCTTTGGAGCCCATGCCGCCACGGGCAAACGACGGCGTGAAGTAGCCGCGCATCTGCACCTGGTAGATAAACGGATGCTCCTCGCCATGGCCGATTTCCAGGCTCACGCTGTCGTTGGATGGATCCGGTTGGGTGACCACCGAAAGTCCCTTCTCGACAAACACCGCCGTCACTTCTTCAATCGCCGGGCGCACCGTCGATTCAAGGAAGCGGTACACCTCATCGCGCGATGGGAAATGCACCGCCTGGCTCAAGCGCTGGCGCCAGCCGCCCTTGCCTTTACGCGAAGCCGAGATCGGCGCCAAGGAATGCAACTGGGCGATCTGCTTTTGCGACTCCAGATAGAAAGCCTTGTGCAGCCCCCACATCATCAGCAACAGAATCAGCGAGAACGGCAGCGAGGTCAGCACCACCGCCGATTTCAGCGAGTCGATACTGCCAGCAAACAGCAACGCACTGGTGACCAGCGCGGTCATCGCACCCCAGAACACCCGCAGCCATTTCGGCCCGTCTTCATCGGCGTTGCCGCCTTTGGACGACAGCGTCGACAAAACTACCGTGCCCGAGTCCGCCGAGGTGACGAAGAACACGAAGCTGATAAACACGGTCACCGCGATAACGGTTTTGCTCCACGGATAGGTTTCCAGCAGCAGGTAGAGGCTCATCGACGGGTCATCGATGGCCGACTGACCGAGCGCGGTCATGCCGTGGTTGAGCACTTGGTCGATGGCGCTGTTGCCGAAGATCGACATCCACGCCAGGGTAAAGCCCAGCGGGATCAGCAGCACGCCGAACACGAATTCGCGGATGGTGCGGCCACGGGAAATCCGCGCGATAAACAGGCCCACGAACGGCGACCATGCGATCCACCAGGCCCAATAGAACACCGTCCAACCGCCCAGCCAGTCGCTCGGCTTGTCGTAGGCGTAAACGTCGAAACTCTTGGTCGGCAGCGCGCCGAGGTAGTCACCGATGTTCTGGATCAAGGTGTTGAGCAAGTGCTGGGTAGGCCCGGCAAACAACACAAACAGCAGCAGCGCGCAGGCCAGCAGCATGTTGATGTCGGACATCACTCGCACGCCCTTATCGACGCCGGCCACTGCAACAAGGATCGCCGCGCCCATCATCAGGGTGATCAAACCGACCTGAATCCACTGGGTGTGGGCAATGCCAAACAAGTAGTCGAGGCCGGAGTTGAGGTGCAGCACGCCGAAGCCCATGTCGGCGCCAAGACCAAACACCGTGGCAATGATGCCGAAGCCATCCACCGCGTAGCCGATAGGGCCGTTGATGCGCTTACCGATCAGCGGGTACAGCGCCGAGCGCAACGCCAGTGGCAGGTTATGCCGGTAGGCGAAATACGCCAGCGCCATGCCGACAAACGCGAACACACCCCAACCGTGCAGGCCCCAGTGCAGAAACAGAATCTGCATGGCTTGGCGCGCGGCATCGGCGTTCATCGGCGCGCCTTGGGGCGGCTGCACCAAGTGCGTCAGCGGCTCGGAGACGCAGAAGAAGAACAGCGTGATGCTGATCCCTGCGGCGAATAGCATGCCGGCCCAGGACAGGTAACTGAATTCGGGCTCGTCGTGGTCGGCACCGAGTTTTATCTTGCCGTAGCCCGATAGCGCGGTGACCACCACGAAGACCAGATACAGGGTCATCGCCAGCATGTAGTACCAGCCGACCGTATTGGCCGCCCAGTTTTGCGCTGCCAGCAACCAGGCACCGGCCTGTTGCGGGATAGCGATGACAGTGATGCCGAACAGCAGGATGAAGGTCGCGGCGAAGTAGAAAACCGGCGCATTCATGCGCACTTGGCCGCTGGCTGGGGTGGACGATGCACTCATGAGCGATGCACCCCGAGGTTGGAGCATGTGGCTGTAAATAACGGACTCAGCAAAGGTAAGCCTCCTGTTGTGAGCGGGCAGCGAACCACCGGGTTTAACTTGAACGAACATTCAAGTTAAACATGGATAGGCGGTTTTGGACTAATCGCAGGGCTGAGTGGTCGGTTATTCCTACACTAGCTCAAGGATTGGTATGACGGGTGCGGGAGGCAAATCGTTCAGCGATTGCGGGGTAAATCTGGAATGAGGCTAACAATGTGGGAGGGGGCTTGCTCCCGATGGCGGCGTGTCAGTCAATGAATGTACCAACTGACACTGCGCTATCGGGAGCAAGCCCCCTCCCACAGGTGATCTGCGTAGGGTTTTACTTCTGCGCCCCGTCATCATGCTGCAGATTCGCCTGAGTAATGTTCGCCTCAGCCGGCACACTGCGCGTCAGCCACACATTGCCGCCAATGGTCGAGCCCTTGCCGATGGTGATCCGTCCGAGGATCGTCGCCCCGGCGTAGATCACCACATCATCCTCGACGATCGGGTGACGCGGATGGCCTTTCTGCAACTGCCCGTCTTCATCTGCCGGGAAGCGCTTGGCGCCCAACGTCACGGCCTGGTAGATGCGCACCCGCTCGCCGATGATCGCGGTTTCACCAATGACCACACCGGTCCCATGGTCGATAAAGAAGCTCGGGCCGATCTGCGCGCCGGGGTGGATGTCGATGCCGGTGGCCGAGTGGGCGATTTCCGCAATAATCCGCGCCAGCAGCGGCAAGCCGGCGCGGTACAAGTGGTGGGCCAGACGGTGGTGAATCACCGCCAGGATCCCCGGATAGCACAGCAACACTTCATCCACACTGCGCGCGGCCGGGTCGCCGTGGTAAGCGGCAAGTACGTCGGTGTCCAGCAGGCTGCGCAGAGACGGCAAGGCCAGGGCAAAACCCTGGATCAGGCGGATGGCGTGGGCATCGATCTGGCTGTCATCCTCCCCGCCCTGTCGAGCGGCATAACGCAGCTCAAGACGGGCCTGAGCGAGCAAGGCATTGAGCGCGACGTCGAGGGTATGACCGACGTAAAAATCTTCACTTTCTTCACGCAAATCCGCCGGTCCCAAGCGCATCGGGAACAGCGCGCCGCACAGCGCTTCGAGGATTTGTGCAACGGCTTCTCGGGACGGCAATTCGCGTCCGCCATGCTCGCCACTCAAGCGGCCATTGCGCGTCCGCCACTGGTCCCGGGCGCCGCGCAACTGGCTGACAATGGTCTGCAATTGCCAATGACTGGAACGCTCACTCACAGTATTTACTCCTGACGTAATGGCCATCACTTTACGGTATGCACCCTGGCCGACATTAAGAACCAATGGTGTGATGCTAAGAACCATCGGGCATAAGCGATTGACGGTTGCCCGATGAAAAGTGCCTGCCTATAGTCGCTTCATCCCTTAGCCACCGTGCGTAGCCATGATCAAGCAACAGCTCGACCGTTTTAACCGCCTGGACCTGCTCGGCGGCGCCACCGCCCTGGAAAAACTCGAACGGTTGTCGACC
The DNA here is from genome assembly GCF_000632245.1 of Pseudomonas sp. RIT357. Classification (NCBI taxonomy): domain Bacteria; kingdom Pseudomonadati; phylum Pseudomonadota; class Gammaproteobacteria; order Pseudomonadales; family Pseudomonadaceae; genus Pseudomonas; species Pseudomonas sp. RIT357. The sequence goes on along the minus strand of NZ_JFYX01000003.1, from coordinate 114,568 downwards.
TGGTTGGGACGGGACATCTACGTCAAGCGCGACGACACCACGCCACTGGCGATGGGCGGCAACAAACTGCGCAAACTCGAATATCTGGCCGCCGACGCCATCGCTCAGGGGGCCGACACCCTGGTGACCGCCGGTGCCATCCAGTCCAACCACGTACGCCAGACTGCCGCCCTTGCCGCCAAGCTCGGCCTAGGCTGCGTGGCCCTGCTGGAAAACCCCACCGGTACCGAAGACCCCAACTACCTGGGCAACGGCAATCGCCTGCTGCTGGAGCTGTTCGACGCCAAGGTGGAATTGGTGGAAAACCTCGATAACGTCGACGACCAACTCAACGCCCTCGCCGACCGCCTGCGCAGCAACGGCAAGAAGCCGTACCTGGTGCCCATCGGCGGCTCCAATGCCCTCGGCGCCTTAGGTTATGTGCGCGCCGGGCTGGAACTGGCCGCGCAGATCGAAGACAGCGGCATCGAATTCGCCGCCGTGGTACTGGCGTCCGGCAGTGCCGGCACCCACAGCGGCCTGGCCTTGGCGTTGAGTGAAGTACTGCCGAACTTACCGGTAGTCGGCGTCACCGTATCGCGCACCGACGAAGCCCAGCGCCCCAAAGTCCAGGGCCTGGCCGAACGCACTGCCGAGTTGCTCGGCGTGGATATCCCCGAAGCCTTCAAGGTGATCCTGTGGGACGAATACTTCGGCCCGCGTTATGGCGAACCGAACGCCGGGACCCTTTCGGCGGTAAAGCTATTGGCGAGCCAGGAAGGCCTGCTGCTGGACCCGGTCTACACTGGCAAGGCCATGGCCGGCTTGCTGGACGGTATAGGGCGCCAGCGCTTTGAAGATGGCCCGATTATTTTCCTGCATACCGGTGGGGCACCGGCGTTGTTTGCCTATGACTCGGTTTTCAACTGAATAAACGCGGGCTAAATGTGGAAGGGGGCCTGCCCCCGATAGCGGAGTATCAGCCAGCTCATCTGTTACTGATACACCGCTATCGGGGGCAAGCCCCTTCCCACATTAGACTCAACGCATATTCATAAAAAGAATATCAATTGAGTTTTATATTATTTTCAAGTCTTAAAACCCGGCTTTATCATCGCGCCGAAGGCGAAGACGCGCTTCGCGCTTTAAGGCAGGATACGACTACCGCGTCACCTGCTTCGCTCAACATAAAAACACAGGGGCTCTTCATGACTATTTCCGTATTCCGTCGCACGTTGCTGGTCGGTACTTTGGGTTTGGCTCTCGGTGCCAGCCTGCTGGGCCAGGCCGTTGCCGGCGAGCAACTGGGCAACATCAAAAAGGCCGGCGAGATCAAAATCGGCCTGGAAGGCACCTATCCGCCGTTCAGCTTCGTCGATGAAAGCGGCAAGCTCAGCGGTTTCGAAGTCGAGCTGTCCGAAGCGCTGGCCAAGGAGTTGGGCGTCAAGGTCAAGCTGCAGGCCACGCCATGGGATGGCATCCTCGCTGCCCTGGAATCCAAGCGCCTGGACGCAGTGGTCAACCAAGTGACCATCTCTGAAGAGCGCAAGAAGAAGTACGATTTCTCCACGCCTTACACCGTTTCCGGTATCCAGGCGCTGGTGCTGAAGAAGAACGTTGACACCATCAAGACCGCCGACGACCTGGCCGGCAAAAAAGTTGGTGTGGGCCTGGGCACCAACTACGAGCAATGGCTCAAGGACAACCAACCCAAAGCCATCATCAAGACCTATAACGATGATCCGACCAAGTTCCAGGACCTGCGCATCGGCCGTATCGACGCGATTCTGATCGACCGCCTGGCCGCCCTGGAATACGCCAAGAAAGCCCCGGACACCGCCGCTGCAGGCGATGCCTTCTCCCGCCAGGAAGCCGGTATCGCGCTGCGCAAAGGCGAGCCTGAATTGCTGGAGGCGGTGAACAAGGCCCTCGACAAGCTGCGCGCCGATGGCACCTTGAAGAAGCTGTCCGAGAAGTACTTCAACGCTGACGTCACTCAATAATGGAAGCAGGTTTCCAACTCGCGCTGGATTCCGCGCCCTTTCTGCTCAAGGGCGCGTATTACACGGTGATTCTCAGCCTTGGCGGCATGTTCTTCGGCTTGCTGCTGGGCTTCGGCCTGGCCTTGATGCGTCTGTCGCGCTTCAAGCTGCTGAGCTGGACTGCCCGTGTCTATGTCTCGTTCTTTCGCGGCACGCCCTTGCTGGTACAGCTGTTTTTGATCTACTACGGCTTGCCGCAAGTGGGCATCGAGCTGGATCCGATCCCGGCAGCCATGATCGGCTTTTCGCTGAACATGGCCGCCTACGCGTGTGAAATCCTGCGGGCCGCCATCGCGTCTATCGAGCGTGGCCAGTGGGAGGCCGCTGCCAGTATCGGCATGACCCGCGCGCAGACCCTGCGCCGGGCCATCCTGCCGCAGGCGATGCGCACCGCGCTGCCGCCGCTGGGCAACAGCTTTATTTCGCTGGTCAAGGACACGGCGCTGGCCGCCACCATTCAGGTGCCGGAGCTGTTTCGCCAGGCGCAACTGGTGTCGGCGCGTACCTTCGAAATTTTCACCATGTATCTGTCCGCCGCTCTGATCTACTGGGTACTGGCGAGCATCCTGGCGCATTTTCAAAATCGTCTGGAAGACCGGGTCAACCGGCATGACCTGGAGTCTTGAAGCATGATCGTGGTTGAAAAACTGACCAAACAATTCAACGGTCAGGTGGTGCTCAACGGCATCGACCTTGAGGTCAAGGAAGGCGAAGTTGTCGCCATCATCGGCCCCAGCGGTTCCGGCAAGACCACCTTCCTGCGCTGCCTGAATTTCCTTGAAGAACCCACCAGCGGCCGCATCAAGGTGGGCGACATCCAGATCGACGGCAGCAAACCGCTCAACCAGCAACAGAACCTGGTGCGGCGCCTGCGCCAACACGTGGGTTTTGTGTTCCAGAACTTCAACTTGTTCCCCCATCGCACTGCGCTGGAAAACGTCATCGAAGGCCCCACCGTGGTCAAGAAGATGCCGCGCGAAGACGCTATTGCCCTGGGGCGCAAGCTCCTGGCCAGGGTCGGCCTGGCGGGCAAGGAAGACGCCTACCCACGGCGTCTGTCCGGTGGTCAGCAACAGCGCGTGGCGATTGCCCGTGCATTGGCCATGGAGCCGGAGGTGATTCTGTTCGACGAACCCACCTCGGCACTCGATCCGGAACTGGTGGGTGAAGTGCTGGCGACCATCCGCAGCCTGGCTGAGGAGAATCGCACCATGGTCATCGTCACCCACGAAATGAGCTTTGCCCGAGACGTTGCCAACCGGGTGATCTTTTTCGACAAGGGCGTGATCGTGGAACAGGGCGAAGCCAAGGCATTGTTTGCCAACCCCAAGGAAGAACGCACGCGGCAGTTTTTGAGCAAATTCCTCGCGCATTAACTGCACCCTACGATTGAGCATTTGTGGCGAGGGAGCTTGTTCCCTCGCCACCATTAGTATTCCTACAAGAAGTCCTCGCCCACAGCTGTAAAACACGCTCGCTATTGCGCCTTAAAATCCCCCGCCCAGTCAGACCCGTCTGAATATCACCGAACCCGCCGTTAAGCCTTTTGCCGCCATTGACGCCCCTTGGCCAACCCTCTTATCTAAGGCCCAGAGGATTGGATCCTATCCCGGCTATTCACTGAATCGTTCCTTTCAGCCCCGCTGCGCACCTGCGCCAAAGGGTCGGAACGATTGCTGCTGGCTGCATCAAGGAGATTACTTATGACGTGCACTGCAACCCCGGCCCTGCTCACCGCCCCGACGTTGCCACAGGCCCTTCGAAACGGCATCAATGCCCTGGCAGCCGCACAGCTGCTGGTCGATATCGCACCCTACCCTGGCATGGATGACGGCGATCTGATCGAGCTGTTCTGGAACAACTGTTTTGCGGCCTCACGGCGGGTGACTGCCTGCGAAGTCGGCATGCCTACCCGACTGCGTGTTCCGGAAAGTTTTGTGCAGGAGGGTGTCGCTCAGGTTCATTACCAAATCATGCAGGTCGGCCGCGCCCCAGCACGTTCGGCCATGACGCACCTGCGTGTGAAAACCAACTCCCCCGGAGGCCTGCCCTGCGCCCTCTACAGCGGTGAAAACCAGAACCTTGCCCCGGTGGGTCTGCCGGACACCATTCGCCGCTACGGCGTGAATGCCAGCCAGGTGCGGCGGGGGATTCCGCTGACCATCGAGCCCTACCTGAACATGACCACCGGCGATGCCATCACCCTGCGTTGGGGCGACGCACGCATGGACCTGCCGAAGATACAGGCCAAGGCCGTCGGCCAGGCGGTGCAGGTTTGGGTGCCGCCGACGTTGATAGTCGAGGCCGGCGACGACAGCCGGTTGGAGGTGACTTACTGCATTCTGGACCGGGTCGGCAACAATTCGCGCTGGGCGCCAGCCCGGACGCTACGTATTGCCGCCAGCGCGATCACCCGTCCGGCCGGCACCGCGCCGGTCTATCAGCCACGCCCTCTGGGCTCACCCTGTGAACCCGGTTGATCGCCCTTCTATGCATATTCCCAAAAGTTAGTTTATTTAAATATTTAACAAGCTTAGGGTATATGCACCGGACCACCGGACATCTTTGATTTTTCTGTTTTCATTTCATTGAATGCGAGGTCGGTATGGTCAGAATTACCCCGGTGCACAACGCCAGGGCATTACGTGCAGCCAAGGAGCGGCGCTGATGTCTAACTTGGCTCTAACACCCCCCCAACGTGATCTGGACGTAGCACCGCTGCTGTTGCCGGCCGCCGTGCTGCGCAACGACGCCGAGGCGCTGAACGCCGCCCATGAGCTGGCCGAGGCCGCGCGCCTGCAAGCCGCCACGCGCGATCAGCAACGCAAGCTGCCATGGGCACAGATCGAACAGTTCACCCGCAGTGGGCTAGGCAGTATTTCCATTCCCCGCGAATACGGCGGCCCGCAGGTGTCATTCGTGACGCTGGCCGACGTGTTCGCAATCATCAGCGCGGCAGACCCGGCCCTCGGGCAGATCCCGCAGAACCATTTCGGCATCCTGCACCTGTTGCAGGGCGCTGCCACCGAGCGCCAGAAAAAGCAGTTGTTCCAGAGCGTGCTCGACGGCTGGCGCATCGGCAACGGCGGCCCGGAACGGGGCACCAAAAACACCCTGGAACTCAAGGCGCGCATCACCGCCAAGGGCGACGGTTACGTGATCAGCGGCCAGAAGTTCTACTCCACCGGTGCGCTGTTTGCCCACTGGGTAGCGATCAAGGCGCTGAACGATGACGGCAAGCAGGTCATGGCGTTCGTGCGCCGTGGCACCGAAGGGCTGCGCATCGTCGATGACTGGTCAGGCTTCGGCCAACGCACCACCGCCAGCGGTACGGTGCTGCTCGACCAGGTACCGGTCGACGCCGACCTGGTGGTCGACAACTGGCGCATCGGCGAAAGCCCGAACATCCAGGGCGCCGTCTCGCAATTAATCCAGGCCGCGATCGACGCCGGCATCGCCCGTGGTGCTCTGGATGACACCATCAGCTTTGTTCGCGAGCGCTCACGGCCCTGGATCGACGCCAAGGTCGAACGCGCCAGCGATGACCTGTATGTAATCGCCGATATCGGCAAGCTGAAAATCGAGCTGCACGCCGCCGAAGCGCTCTTGCGCAAGGCCGGCCAAGTGCTGGATCAGGTCAGTGCCGCGCCGATTACCGCGCAGTCCGCTGCACGCGCCTCAATCGCCGTGGCCGAGGCCAAAGTGTTGACCACTGAAGTGTCGTTGCTGGTCAGCGAGAAGCTCTTTGAACTGGCCGGCAGTCGCGCCACCCTCGCTGAGTTCAACCTCGACCGGCATTGGCGCAACGCGCGCGTACACACGCTGCACGACCCCGTGCGATGGAAGTACCACGCGGTGGGCACCTATCGCTTAAACGGCACCCTGCCTGCTCGCCACTCCTGGATTTAACCGACCAGACCTCTGGAGAAATACGCATGACCCTTTCTCATCACGTCGCGGTTATCACCAGCGATGAACAAGCCCTTGTTGTCGCCAGCGACCTGGCCGAAGACTTCCGCCGCGACAGCGCCCAGCGCGACCGCGAACGCCGCCTGCCGCTGCCCGAGTTGGACGTGTTTTCCCGCTCCGGCCTGTGGGGCATCAGCGTGCCGAAGGCATACGGCGGTGCAGGCGTGTCCAACGTCACCCTGGCGAAGGTCATCGCCTTGATCGCCCAGGCCGACGCCTCCCTGGGCCAGATTCCGCAAAACCATTTCTATGCCCTGGAAGTGCTGCGCGTTAACGGCAGCCCCGCGCAGCAACAACGCCTGTACGCCGAAGTACTCGCCGGCCAGCGCTTCGGCAATGCCCTTGCAGAACTGGGCACCAAGACCGCTCACGATCGCGTCACGAGCATCACACGCGACGGCGACGGCTTTCGCATCACGGGCCGCAAGTTCTACTCAACCGGTGCGATCTACGCGCAACGCATCCCGACCTCAGTGGTGGATGAGCACGGCGTGCAGCAGTTGGCGTTTGTACCGCGCGACAGCGAAGGCCTGAGCGTGATTGACGACTGGAGCGGCTTTGGCCAGCGCACCACCGGCAGCGGCTCGGTGGTGTTCGATAACGTCTGGGTCGCTGCCCACGACGTGGTCCCTTTCCAAAGCGCCTTTGAACGCCCGACTACCGTCGGCCCGCTCGCGCAGATTCTTCATGCTGCCATCGACACCGGCATCGCCCGCGCCGCCTTTGAGGATGCGCTGCACTTTGTGCGCACCAAGACTCGCCCATGGATCGACTCCGGCAACGACAAGGCCACTGAAGACCCGTTGACCCTGAAGAGCTTCGGCCACTTGAGCATCCGTCTGCACGCCGCAGAGGCATTGCTGGAACGCTCAGGTGAATTCCTCGACCGCGCCCAGGCCGACAGCAATGCCGAGACCGTTGCGGCTGCCTCGATTGCCGTGGCCGAAGTACGCGCCTTGAGCACCGAAATCTCCCTGGCCGCCGGCAGCACCTTATTCGAACTCGCCGGCAGCCAGGCGACCCTGGCCGAGCACGGCCTCGACCGCCACTGGCGCAACGCACGGGTGCACACCCTGCACGACCCGGTGCGCTGGAAGTACCACGCGGTAGGCAATTACTACCTCAATGCTGAAAACCCGCCACTGCGGGGGACCATTTGATGGCGAAGAAAAAGATCCTGCTCAATGCCTTCAACATGAACTGCATCGGGCACATCAACCACGGCCTGTGGACCCACCCACGAGATACGTCCACCCAGTACAAGACCATCGAGTACTGGACTGAGTTGGCGCAAACCCTGGAGCGTGGGCTGTTCGACGGCTTGTTTATCGCCGATATCGTCGGCGTGTACGACGTCTATCAAAACTCCATCGACGTGCCGCTCAAGGAGTCGATCCAACTGCCGGTCAACGACCCGTTGCTGCTGGTCTCGGCCATGGCTGCAGTCACCAGGAATCTAGGCTTCGGCCTGACCGCCAACCTCACGTATGAGCCGCCGTATCTGTTCGCCCGACGCATGTCCACGCTTGATCACCTGAGCCGTGGCCGGGTGGGCTGGAACATCGTCACCGGCTACCTCGACAGCGCCGCCAAAGCCATGGGCCTTAGCGAGCAGGTCGAGCATGACCGACGCTACGACCAAGCCGATGAGTACCTGGAGGTGCTGTACAAACTTTGGGAAGGCAGTTGGGAAGACGACGCGGTGCTCAACGATCCGCAAGCGCGGGTCTACGCGCAGCCGGGCAAGGTGCACAAGGTCGAGCACCATGGCGAGTTTTATCAGGTGGAGGGTTATCACCTGTGTGAACCATCGCCGCAACGTACGCCGGTGCTGTTCCAGGCCGGCAGCTCGGACCGTGGCTTGCTGTTCGCCGGGCGCCATGCCGAGTGCGTGTTTATCAGCGGGCAGAACAAAGCGTCGACCAAGGCCCAGGTGGACAAGGTGCGCGCCAGTGCAGTCGAGGCCGGGCGGAATCCGGATGACATCAAGGTGTTCATGGGCCTCAACGTAATCGTCGGCGCCACCGAAGAACAGGCCTGGGCCAAGCATGCCGAGTACCTGAGCTATGCCAGCGCGGAGGCCGGCGTGGCGCACTTCTCGGCGTCCACCGCGATTGATTTTTCCCAGTACGAAATCGACGAACCGATCCAGTACGTGAAGAGCAACGCAATCCAGTCGGCCACCAAGAACCTGCAAAACAACGACTGGACCCGGCGCAAATTGCTGGAGCAGCACGCCCTCGGCGGACGCTATATCACCTTGGTCGGCTCGCCCGAACAAGTCGCTGACGAGCTGGAATCGTGGATCAGCGAAACCGGGTTGGATGGCTTCAACCTGACGCGGATTGTGACGCCGGAAAGCTATGTGGACTTTATCGACCTGGTGGTGCCGGTGCTGCAGAAGCGGGGGTCGTACAAAACCGAATATGAGAGCGGCACGCTACGGGAAAAAGTCTTCCACGGCAGTGCTCGCCTACCTGAACAACACACCGGCTCGACCTACCGCCACTGAACAAAAATGTGGGAGGGGGCTTGCTCCCGATAGCGGTGTATCAGTCACCGGATTGGTTTGCTGACACTCCGCTATCGGGAGCAAGCCCCCTCCCACATTGGATCTGCATTGTTTGTCCTAATACCTTATGACTGGAAATCCACTATGAAAAAGACATTCCTCAATAACCCAGTCAAAGCACTGGCCCTGGCCTTCGGGTTGTTCAGCTCGGCGGTGTTCGCCGCCGATGCACCGTTGAAAATCGGCACCACCGCGGCCTTCGCGATTCCCCTGGAAGCCGCAGTCGCTGAAGCCGGCAAGCAAGGCTTGAAAGTCGAGCTGGTGGAGTTTACCGACTGGATCGCGCCCAACGTCAGCCTGGCCGCCGGCGATATTGACGTGAACTACTTCCAGCACATCCCCTTCCTAGAAAACGCCAAGGCCGCCGCCGGTTTTGACCTGGTGCCTTACGCGCCGGGCATCATCAACAACGTCGGGCTGTATTCGAAAAAGTACAAAAGCTTCAACGAGCTGCCCGAAGGCGCCAGCGTGGCCATCGCCAACGACCCGATCAACAGCGGTCGCGGCCTGCAACTGCTGGCCAAGGCCGGGCTGATCACCCTCAAGCCGGGTGTGGGCTACAAGGCCACCGAAGAAGACATCGTCGCAAACCCAAAGAAAATCAAAATCCTGCAAGTCGAGGCCGTGCAGCTGGTACGTGCCTATGACGATGCAGACCTGGTGCAGGGCTACCCGGCGTATATCCGCCTGTCCAAGACTTTCGACGCGGAATCGGCGCTGCTGTTCGACGGCCTCGACCACCCGGAATACGTCATCCAGTTCGTGATCCAACCGAAGAGCAAAACCGACCCGCGTGTAATCAAGTTCGTCGACATTTACCAGCACTCGCCGGTGGTGCGCGCTGCGTTGGATAAATCCCTTGGCAAGCTCTACCAAGTGGGTTGGGAAGATAAAAAATGACCGCCGCCCACTCTCAACTGCGCGACCTGGGCACACCGCCCAGGGACGCCGAGCAGACTGAACTGCATCCAGACCTGAACCGCGCGCACGTGCGCTTTATCAACCTGGGCAAGACCTACGACGGCACGGTGCATGCCCTGCACGGCATCGACCTGGCGATCCAGCGCGGTGAGGTCTTCGGCATCATTGGCCGCAGCGGTGCTGGTAAATCCTCGCTGATCCGCACCATCAACCGGCTGGAGCAACCGAGCAGCGGGCGCGTGCTGATCGATCAGGTGGACATCGGCGACTTCGACGAAGACCATCTGGTAGCGCTGCGTCGGCGCATCGGCATGATCTTCCAGCACTTCAACCTGATGTCGGCCAAGACCGTGTGGCAGAACGTCGAATTGCCGCTGAAAGTCGCCGGCGTGCCCAAGCTCCAGCGTGAGCAAAAGGTGCGTGAGCTGCTGGAGTTAGTGGGTTTGCAGGACAAGCACAAGGCCTACCCGGCGCAGCTTTCCGGTGGGCAGAAACAGCGCGTGGGCATCGCCCGTTCGCTGGTGCACGACCCGCAGATCCTGCTGTGCGACGAAGCCACCTCGGCGCTGGACCCGGAGACCACCCAATCGATCCTCGGCCTGTTGCGCGAGATCAACCGGCGCCTGGGCCTGACCATCGTCTTGATCACCCATGAGATGGCGGTGATCCGCGACATCTGCGACCGCGTGGTGGTGCTGGAACACGGGCGCATCGTCGAGCAAGGCCCGGTGTGGCAAGTGTTTGGCAACCCGCAGCACGAGGTCAGCAAGACCCTGCTGGCGCCGCTGCAACATGGGCTGCCGGAAGAACTGCAAAGCCGGTTGCAGCACTCGCCGTCATCAGCGGACGCTGCAGTGGTGTTGCGCTTGCAGCTCACCGGCAGTGCCAGCGATGAACCGGACCTGGCCGCGCTGTTCAGCGCTCTCGGCGGGCGCGTGCGCTTGCTGCAAGGCGGTGTGGAACGCATCCAGGGCCATGCCTTGGGGCAATTGCTGCTGGCGGTGAATGGCTCACCCCACAGCGCCGAAGAACTGCGCAACCGCGCCGCGAATTGGGCACAACAGGCGGAGGTGCTGGGCTATGTGGTTTGATCGTTTAGTACAGGGCGCCATCGACACCTTGTTGATGGTCGGCGTGTCGTCGCTGATTGCATTGCTGGTGGGGATTCCACTGGCGGTGTTTCTGGTGACCAGCGACAAGGGCGGCATCTACCAGGCGCCGGCGCTGAACCGGGTGCTGGGGGCCTTCGTCAATCTGTTCCGCTCGATTCCTTTTTTGATTTTGATGGTGGCCTTGATCCCGTTCACCCGGCTGATCGTTGGCACCACCTACGGTGTGTGGGCGGCGGTTGTACCGCTGACCATCGCCGCGACACCGTTCTTCGCGCGGATCGCCGAAGTGAGTTTGCGCGAGGTCGACCACGGGCTGATCGAAGCCGCACAAGCCATGGGCTGCCGTCGTTGGCACATCATCTGGCATGTGCTGTTGCCCGAAGCGCTGCCGGGAATTGTCGGCGGATTTACGATTACGCTGGTGACCATGATCAACTCGTCGGCCATGGCCGGCGCGATTGGTGCCGGCGGCTTGGGCGACATTGCGTACCGCTACGGCTATCAGCGTTTTGACACACAGATCATGCTGACCGTGATTGTGCTGCTGGTGGTGCTGGTGGCGGTGATTCAACTGAGCGGCGATCGCCTGGCGCGGGTGCTGAACAAGAGGTGAGGTATAGTCGGGCCCTCTCAGCGCCCGGTATTCACCGTCATGACCCTCAAGCCCGACGATCTCAACCAGATCACGTCCACCACCCTCGACCACTACAACACAGTGGCCGAGGACTTCCGTGAAGGCACTCGCGATCACGATGTAAGCCAGAATATCGACGCACTGCTGCGGCATCTCCAAGGTGCTGCGCCGTTCACCGTGCTGGATTTCGGTTGCGGGCCGGGACGGGATTTGCAGACGTTTACGCGAATGGGCCATATCGCCGTCGGCCTCGACGGCTCGGAGCGCTTTGCGCAGATGGCGCGCGAAGACAGCGGCTGCGAGGTGTTGCAGCAGGATTTCCTCAAGCTGGACTTACCCGCTGAACGCTTCGATGGGATCTTTGCCAATGCGGTGCTGTTTCATATCCCCAAGCAGGAACTGCCACGTGTGCTCAAGCAACTGCATGGGGCACTGAAGCCTGGGGGTGTGCTGTTCAGCTCCAACCCGCGGGGTGATAACCAGGAAGGCTGGAATGGGCCGCGCTATGGGGCTTATCACGACCTGGAGGCGTGGCAAACACTGCTCACCACCGCCGGGTTTGTGGAGCTGGAGCATTACTACCGGCCGGCGGGGTTGCCGCGTGAGCAGCAGCCTTGGCTGGCCAGTGTCTGGCGCAGACCTTAGAGGCAACGCACTTCAAATGTGGGAGGGGGCTTGCCCCCGATAGCAGTGGATCAGTTGGAGCATCTTTGACTGACCCACCGCCATCGGGGGCAAGCCGCCCTCCCACATTTTTAACCGTGATCTTCCTGTTGGGGTTCGCGGATCTTGTACCAGGCCACATACAGCGCCGGCAGGAACAACAGCGTCAGCAAGGTGGCGATGATGATGCCGCCAATCATCGCGTAAGCCATCGGCCCCCAGAACACTTCCCGGGCGATGGGGATCATGCCCAGACTCGCCGCTGCCGCCGTGAGCAGGATCGGACGACGCCGATGCTCGGTGGCTTCAACCACCGCGTCCCACGGCGTGTAGCCGGCCACTTCATATTCGTGGATCTGCGTCACCAAGATCACCGAGTTGCGGATGATGATGCCGATCAGCGCCAGGATACCGAGGATCGCCACAAAGCCCATGGGCGTGCCCGTGGGGATCAACGCCAGCACCACGCCGATCAGCCCCAACGGCGCGACACTGGCCACCAGGAACATCTTCTGCACGCTGTGCAGTTGGATCATCAGGAACGTCGCCATCAGGAACAGCATCAACGGCACCACGCTGGCAATCGGGCCTTGGGCCTTGCCGCTTTCTTCCACGGTACCGCCCGTGGCGACCTTATAGCCCACCGGCAGGCCGTCGCTGAATTTGTCGATCTCCGGCTTGAGCTGCTTGACCAAGTCGGTCGGCTGCATCTCGTCACGCACCGAGGCCTTGATGGTGATGGTCGGCTTGCGGTCGCGACGCCACACCAGCGGCTGCTCCAGTTCATAGCGCACAGTGGCGAACGCCAGCAGCGGGATCGAGGTGCCGTTGGGCGTGACAATCTGCAGGTTCTGCAAGGTTTCCGGGGTACCGCGCTCGGCGTCCTCGGCGCGGCCGACCACGTTGATCAGGTAGATATCGTCGTGCACCTGAGTCACCGAGGCGCCGCTGACCACGCTGTTCATCAACTGCGCCACGTCTTCGGATGACAGCCCGAGCTGGCGCGCCTTGTCCTGGGCAATGTCGATGCGCAGCACTTTGCCCGGCTCGTTCCAGTCGTAGATGATCTCGCCCAGGTGGGTGTTTTTATCCAGCAGGGTCGCCAGTTCGATGGCGTGCTTGCGCACCTGGTCGGTGTCTTTGCCGGACACGCGATACTGGATCGGGCGGCCCACTGGCGGGCCCATTTCCAACGGCTGCACAAAGCTGCCGATACCGACGAAGTCATCACGCAGGCGTTTTTGCAGGCGCGCGATCAGCTCACCGCGTTCTTCCAGGCCTTTGCTGACGATCACCAACTGCGCGTAATACGGGTTTTCCAATTGCTGATCGAGGGGCAGGTAGAAACGGATCGCGCCCTGGCCGATATAGGTGCTCCAGCGCGTAATGTCCGGGTCGTCCTTGATGATCGCTTCGAGGCGATCAACAGCCTTGCGCGTCTCGTTGATCGAGGCGTTTTGCGGCAGGTTGAGGTCAACGAGGATTTCCGGTCGGTCCGACGACGGGAAGAACTGGTTCTGCACGAACTGCATGGAGAACACCGACGCCACGAACAGGCCCACGGTGATGCCGATGGCCCACCAACGGTTGCGCATGGCCCACAGCATGCCGCCATTGAACGCACGGCCGATGCGCCCCGGCTCAGCGCTGTGGGGTTTCACCTTGGCACTGAGGATGTGCACGCCAATCACCGGCGCAAACAGCACCGCCACCACCCACGACACTAGCATCGCCACGGCAATCACCGCGAACAGGGTGAAGGTGTACTCCCCCGCCGAACTGGCGTTGAGGCCAATCGGCACGAAACCGGCGACGGTCACCAAGGTACCGGTAAGCATCGGGAATGCCGTGGAGGTGTAGGCGTAGGTCGCGGCCTGCTCCTTGGTTTCGCCTTTTTCCAGGCGCGTGATCATCATCTCCACGGTGATCATCGCGTCGTCCACCAACAGGCCGAGGGCGATGATCAACGCACCGAGCGACACGCGCTGCATGGTGATGCCGCTGTATTCCATGAACACGAACACCAGCGCCAGCACCAATGGAATCGAGCACGCCACCACCAGCCCGGCGCGCATGCCGAGGCTGATAAAGCTCACCACCAACACGATGATCACCGCTTCGAACAGCGCGCTGGTAAAGCCGCCGACGGCCTCTTCCACCACCTCGGCCTGGTCGGAGACCTTATGCACACCGACGCCCACCGGCAGGTCGGCGGTCAGTTCGTCCATGCGCGTGTGCAGCGCCTTGCCGAACGACTGGATGTTGCCGCCCTTCTGCATGGCGATGGCCAAACCAATCGCCGGCTTGCCGTTGAAGCGGAACATCGGCCGCGCCGGGTCGACGTAGCCACGGGTAATCTCGGCGATGTCCGCCAGGCGATAGAAGCGGTCATTGAGGCGCAAATTGACATCGGCCAGGTCTTTCTCCGAAGCAAACTGCCCGGATGTGCGCACTGAAATCCGCTCAGGGCCGGCCTCGATCACCCCGGCCGGGGTCACCGCGTTCTGCGATTGCAGGCTCTGCACCACCTGGCGCTGGTCAACGCCCAACGCAGCCAGTTTGCGCGTGGAGAAATTCAGGTAAATCACTTCGTCCTGCTGGCCGATCATCTCGACCTTGCCCAACCCCGGCACCGAACGAATCTCGGCGCGCACCTGCTCCACGTAGTCGCGCAACTGGCGCATCGACAGGCCGTCGCCGGTAAAGGCGTAGACCGAGCCGAACACATCACCGAATTCGTCGTTGAATGACGGCCCCTGCAAGCCCTGGGGGAAGCTACCGCGAATGTCGTCGATCTTCTTGCGGACCTGGTACCAGATCTCCGGGATGGCCTTGGCGCTGGTGGTGTCCTTGAGGAACACGAACACCGTGGATTCACCCGGTCGCGTGTAGCTTTTCACGTAGTCGAGGGAGTCGAGCTCTTCGAGTTTTTTCTCGATGCGGTCGGTGACCTGCTTGAGGGTTTCTTCCTGGGTCGCGCCCGGCCAGCGGGTCTGGATCACCATGGTCTTGATGGTGAACGAGGGGTCTTCCTCGCGGCCCAGGTTCATGTACGAGAACACGCCCATCAGCAGCGCGACGAACATCAGGTACCAGACGAAGGACTGATGCTTGAGGGCCCAGTCGGATAAGTTGAAGCTCCCTTTCATCGCGGGCTGTCCTCGTCGATTTTGACTTTTTGCCCAGGCTTCAGGCTGTTTACGCCGGCGGTGACGATACGTTCGCCGGGTTTGACCCCACCGTTGAGCAAGGCGCTATCAGCATCACGGCTAAGCACTGTGATGTCGCGCGGTTGCACGGTCTGGCTTTGGGTGTCGAGGATCCAGATGCGGGTCTTGCCGTCGACATCCTGCAAGGCGCTCAGGGGCAACTCGATGCGTGGAGCGATGGCCGAACTCAAGGTCACGCTGATCGCCGTGCCAAGGCGGAACGCGGGCGGTGTTTCGGCCAGGGTCAGGCGCGCGCGACGGGTGCGCGTGGCGCTTTGGGCCTGGGGTTCGATCTCGCGCACAGTGGCAGTGGTGTTGACGCTGGGGTCGAGTTGCCCGGCGACGAGGAACACCACGTCCGGCGGCAGCCGCTCGGCGAGACCGGCGGGCAGGTCGATCACCGCCTCCTTGATGTCCGGGCGCGCCAGGGTCACCACTTGCTGACCGGCGCTGACCACTTGGCCAGCCTCAGCGTTCCAGGCGGTGATAATACCGGCGTGGTCGGTGCGCAGCTCGGCGTAGTTGAGCTGGTCCTTGGCTTGGTTGACTGACGCTTGGGCCTGGTGGAGAGAGGCCTGAGTGGTTTTCAGATCGGTCTGGGCGATATCCAACTGCGCCTGGGCGCCGACGCCACGGTTGAACAATTCCTGCTGGCGGCGAGCGTTGGCCTGGGCGTTGATGAATTGCGCCTGGACGCGAGCGAGGTCGCCTTGGGCGGCGCGCAACTGGTTTTGCTGGTCGGTGGGGTCAAGGACAGCGAGCAAGGCCCCCTTCTGCACTTCAGCCCCCACATCCACGGCGCGGCGGGCGATACGCCCCGACACACGGAACCCCAGGTTGCTTTCGTAGCGCGCCTGGATGGTGCCGGCGAAACGGCCGAGGGTTTCCTGGTCTTCGGCCTTCACTTCCATGGACAGAACTGGGCGCACCGGCTCGGGCGCGGGTTCTTCCTTGGAGCAGGCCATCAGCAACAGGCTGGTGGTGAGTATGAGCGTCAGGCGCTTCATGGCTTGGCTCCCTGCTGGGCAATCTCGACCAACATGCCGGGATGCAGCAATTGCCCACCGGCCACGACGACTTTTTCGCCGCCTTTAAGGCCATCACTGATGATGACCTTACCGGTGAGGTACCGCGCCACCGTGACTTTATGCAACTGCGCCTTGCCGTCGCCGTCGACCAGCCACACGGCGGGTTCGCTCAAGTCTTTGGTCAATGCCGACCACGGCAGCTCGACGCTGGGTTTGGCCGGGCCATTGGCGGTGGCGCTGACCACCGAACCGAGCTGCATGCCTTTAGGCAGAGATTGCAGCGCAATCTTCACCTGCACCGTGCCGGTGTTGGCCGCCACGGCGGGCGTGACTTCACGGACTTTGCCCTGGGCCTTGATGCTGGGGTTATCCAACAGGCTGACGGTGATCGGCGCGTCAGGTGGCGGCTCCACCAACAGGGATTCATAGACGTTGAACACCGCGTCGCGCTCGCCATCGGTGGCCAGGCTGAAGATCGGCACGGTGGCTTGCACCACCTGGCCGACTTCAGCTTGGCGTGCGGTGATCACTCCCGGCGCATCCGCAATCAGCGCGGTATAGCCGAGTTGTTCACGGGCGTTGGCCAACTGGGCCTGCGCGGCGGCCAGGGCACTTTGGCTGCTGCGCAGCGCGGCCTGGGCAGAATCGTATTCGCTGCGGCTGGTGTAGCCCTTGGGCAGGAGTTTTTCCTGGCGCACAAAGGCAGCGGCAGTCTGTTTGACCCGCGCCTGTTCCGCCACGACCTGGGCCTGAGCGGAATCGACGTTGGTTTGCAAATCCTTGGGATCGAGCTTGGCCAGCACTTGTCGGGCGGTCACGCGGTCGCCCACATCCACCATGCGCTGGATGATTTTTCCGCCGACGCGGAAGGACAAGTCGGTTTGCACGCGCGCCTGGATATCCCCGGTCAGCGTGACTGCCGCGGCGAAATCCGCGGGCTGCACGGTTTGCACAAATACTCGGGAATGCTGCTTGGGTTCAGCCTTTTCCTGGCCGCAAGCGCTCAGCAACACCACTAAACCCAAACCGACGATACAGATGGAAATACGACCGCCCATGCAGACTCCTTGTGCGCGATGCGATGTGCCAGTGTGTATGCGACTGTGAGCTTAGATCAGGGTTCCTTATCTGCATGGGGAAGGCGTATTGAGGGGGGTTCACCGGCCTCATCGGGGCATAGGTATCTACACAACGTTGGCTCAACGCTGAACGTCCGGCAGATAGGGCTGTAGTGGCGAGCGGGCTTGTCCCGCTCGCCACAGGGAGATTTGTCAGGGTTTGAAAGTTGTGTAGATACCCATGTTCCCAATAGCGGCATAACAGTCAGCGCAGAACTAGCCCTGCCACTTCCCGCCTTCAACAATCACACTTTCAGGCTTGGTGTCATCGCTCAGTTCTTTACGCACATATTGGTCATACAGCTTGAGCAGGAATTTCTCCTCACCCAACTTCGCCAACTCGGCATTCACCCAGTCACGCAGTTCGACGTTGCCCTTCTTCACGGCAGGCGCAATGGGCGCTTCGTCGCCGAGTTTCTCTTCCAGCACGCGGTAGCCTGGGTTCTGCTTGGCCCAGCTGAACAGCACCAGGTTGTCCTGGGCATAGGCATCGCCACGGCCAGCCGACAACGCTTGCAGCGACTCGGAGTTTTTCTCGAACTTGAGCAGTTTCCAGTCCGGGTGGTTCTTGGTCAGCCAGATGTCTGCAGTGGTGCCGGTGGTGACGATAGTGGTGCGGGTGGCCAGGTCGTCCAGGCTTTTGACCGAGCTGTCGTTCGGCACCAGGGCCTGTACCGCGACTTTCAGGTTGGGGTTGGTGAAATCCACGGCGTCCTTGCGTTCCGGGGTCACGGTCATGTTGGCGAGGATCAGGTCGACCTTATCGCTTTGCAGGAACGGAATGCGGCTCGCCGGCTCGACGGCGACGAATTCGACTTTGCTTTCATCGCCCAACAGGTCTTTGGCGAATCGACGGCCAATGTCGGTATCGAAGCCGACGTAGCGGCCAGCTTCATCCACGAAACCAAACGGTGGCTTGTCAGTGAAGACACCAACGATCAGCTTGTCGCGCACCTTGATCTTGTCGAGGTAGCTCACGGCGGCAGCAGGTTTAGCGGGCTCTTCGGCCTTCTTATCGCAGCCGGCCAGTAAGGCGACGGCCAACAGTGGCAGCAGTAACTTTTTCATAGCAACTCCAGTTCCTTGGTTTTCTTGGGCAGTGTTGACACAAAGGAGAACTTCTCCAGGAACTGCTGCGCGCGTGCGGTTTGCGGGTTCGTAAAGAATTCTTCGGGGGTGTTGTGTTCGAGGATGCGACCGGCCTCCATAAACACGACGCGGTCGGCGACGGCGCGGGCGAAGGCCATTTCATGGGTGACGATGAGCAGGGTCATGCCATCGCGGGCCAGGCCTTGGATCACTTCCAGCACTTCCTTGACCATCTCCGGGTCGAGGGCGGCGGTGACTTCGTCGAACAGCATGACTTGAGGGTTCATGCACAGCGAACGGACGATGGCGATGCGTTGCTGCTGGCCGCCGGAAAGCTGGCGCGGGAAGGCATCGCGTTTGTCAGCCAGGCCCACGCGCGCCAGCAGTTTCTCGGCCTGCTCGCGGGCCTCGCGGGGGTCGCGTTTTTGCACTTTGAGCGGGCCGAGCAGGATGTTGTCGAGCACACTCATGTGCGGGAACAGGTGGTAGCTCTGGAACACCATGCCGATGTCCTGGCGTACCTGGCGCCAGTCGGTATTTTTTTCCAGCAACTCCTTGCCGGCAAACCGCAGGCTGCCGCTGTGGGCCACTTCCAACCCGTTAAGGCAACGCAACAAGGTGCTTTTGCCGCAGCCGCTGGGGCCGAGGATCACCACCACTTCACCGCTTTGCACACTCAGGTCGATGCCCTTGAGCACCTGCTGGTCGCCGAAGAATTTGTTGAAACCCTGGAACTCGATCAATGCGCTCATGCTTGGGCCCAGCGCCGTTCCAGCACCTTGGAGGCGGCCGACAACGGGTAGCAGATAAAGAAGAAAAACAGGAACAGCACGCCGTAGATCAGAACCGACTCATAGGTGCGCTCGATGATTTGCTGGCCCACCTTGATCACATCCACCACGCCGATCAGCACCGCCAGGGAGCTGGTCTTGATGATGCGCGTGTAGACGTTGATGGTCGGTGGCGTCATGCGTTTGAGGGCCTGGGGCAGCAACACGTAGCCGTATAACTGCGGGTCGGACAAGCCAATCGACAGGCCGGCTTCGCGCTGGCCACGGGGCAGCGAATGCAACGCGCCGCGTACCACCTCGCCCACTTCGCTGGCGCCCCACAACGACAGCACCAGCACCGCGCACCAGAAGCTCGGGATGCTCAGGCCAAAGAAGATCGGCAGGCCAAAGAACAGCAGGTACAACCACACCAGCACTGGAATCGCCCGGAACAGCTCCAGGTATACCCGCAGCACCGCGTTGATCAGCGTGTTGTTCAAGGTGCGCAGCACGCCATACAACACGCCGCCGACCGTACTGAAGGCGATGCTCAAAAACGAAATCGACAGGGTTTGCGCAGCGCCCTTACCCAATTGCGGCAACGACACCCACAACAACTCAAGACCCGAACTGGCCATGCTGGAGCCTCCTTTCCAGGCGGCTGAGCAGCAGCGAGAGCGGCAAGAACAACAGCACGCAAATCAGCGTCAGCACGGCGAGCATTTCGTAGGTCTTGTAGTAGAGGGCGATGTAGCTCTTGGTGGTGTAGAGAATCTCCGGCACCGCCACGGCAGAGACCACGGTGGTCTCCTTGAGCAAGAAGATGAAGTTGGCGAACAACGCCGGCAGGCTGAGGATGCCCGCTTGAGGCAGGATCACGTGGCGCAGCAGTTGCCAGTGAGACAGGCCAATGGACTTGCCCGACTCGATCTGCGCCAGCGGCACCGCTTCCACACCCGCGCGCAGCACTTCGGTGAGGTAGGCGCCGCCGAGGAAGGTCATGGTGATGATCGCCGCCCAGAACCCGGAGATATTGAACCCCAGGGCCGGCAAGGCGAAGTACACGAAGAACAGCTGGATCAGCAGCGGCGTGTTACGCGCCAGCTCCACGTACAGCGCCACCAGGCGCGACAGGTAGGGCGTGCGAAACACCAGCAGCGCGGCGTTGATCAGCGCCACCAGCAGCGAGGTGGCAATGGCGATCAAGCCTACTTGCAGTGTCACCCCAACGGCTTTTAGAAACGCCGGCAGGGTGCTGAGGATAAATGCGAAATCGAAGGTCATCTTGAGTCCATATCGCCGCATGGGTAATGCCGCGAGCGCAGTCCGTTCCGGCGTGGGTAACGCCGGGTAGCGCGAACTCTAAAGGTATAAAAAGCAAAATTTAAATACCTAAATAGCATATTGATATCACCCAAAAAGATAACCACCGGATTCGCGGGTTGGACAGGTGGCAGCTATGGTTGGGGGGTCTGTTTTTCGAGGGAATGAACCATGAACAAAGCGAAACCGATTGATCCGCAGGAGCTGGTGAAGTGGTTGGTGGCGTTGCGCAGGGCGATTAACAGCCGAGCGCTCTAAAACCACGAAAAATCCAAAGTAAGATGAAGATCAAATGTGGGAGGGGGTTTGCTCCCGATAGCGGTGGTTCAGTCAGTACATCTTTGACTGACACACCCCTATCGGGAGCAAACCCCCTCCCACATGTCGATTGCATTCCAAATTCCAGGCATAAAAAAACGCCGACGCTCTACAAGCCGTCGGCGTTGAAACCTTGAAGGGGGTTTTGAGTTACATCAGAACGCCGGCACGACCGCGCCGTTGTACTTCTTCTCGATGAATGCTTTCACTTCCGGGCTGGTCAGGGCCTTGGACAGTTTCTGAATAGCGTCGCTGTCCTTGTTGTCCGGGCGAGCCACCAGGAAGTTCACGTAAGGCGAGTCGGCACTTTCGATGATCAGCGCGTCCTTGGCTGGGTTGAGGCCAGCTTCCAGGGCGTAGTTGGTGTTGATCAAATCCAGGTCAACCTGGTCCAGCACGCGTGGCAGCAGGGCCGATTCCAGCTCTTTGAACTTCAGGTTCTTCGGGTTGCTGGCGATGTCTTTCGGCGTGGCCAGGGCGTTGGTCGGGTCTTTCAGGGTGATCAGAGCGTTCTTTTGCAGCAGCAACAGGGCACGGCCGCTGTTGGAACCTTCGTTCGGGATGGCAACGGTGGCGCCATCTTTGAGCTCAGAAATATTCTTGATCTTTTTCGAGTAACCGCCGAAGGGTTCAACGTGCACCCCAACCACGGTAACCAGGTTGGTGCCCTTGCCCTTGTTGAAGTTTTCCAGGTACGGCAGGGTCTGGAAGTAGTTGGCGTCCAGGCGCTTCTCGGCAACCTGCACGTTTGGCTGTACGTAGTCGGTGAAGACTTTGATTTCCAGGTCCACGCCTTGCTTTTTGAGGGCTGGCTTGACCAGTTCGAGGATCTCGGCGTGCGGCACCGGGGTCGCGGCTACGACCAGTTTCTCGTTGGCCTGGGCGAAGCCGGCAGTCAGGGCAGCCGCCAGAGCGGTAAACAACAGAACCTTTTTCATGCAGTGTCCTTATCGGAATTCCGGGGGCGTCGGTGACGACCGTTTTTATGTGGTGTGCCAGCGAAGTGCTATCGCGGCGTGAAACGGACAATACCTATATTTTTTATTCCCGAACAATATCTTTTATTCACGTTGATATTCCATTTTGCTCATACAGGAATTTTCGCAATGATTCCTGCTCGGCAGGACTGGCAGCGTTGAAAATCCGCTGCAGCTGCTCCACCGGTGAACCCGCCACCGGCAGGTTCAAATGTTCGGGCAAAATCTCGTCGCCGCTGCTGACCAGCAAGGCAAAGTGAATAACGTTTTCAAGCTCGCGCGTATTGCCCGGCCAGCTGTGGTGCTCCAGGACTCGCTGGGCAGCGTCGCTGATCAACGGCACCGGCAGGTCCAGGCGCTGGCTGTAGATGCCCAGGAAATATTCGGCCAACGAAAGGATATCGCCGACCCGCTCGCGCAGCGCTGGCAAGTCCAGTCGGCCTTCGCTCAAGTAATGGAACAGTCGCTCATGAAACTTGCCCGCCGCCACGGCCTGGGCCAGATCAATACTGGTGGCAGCTACCAAGCGCACATCCACCGGGCTGGGCTGATGGGCGCCGACGCGGGTAACTTCGTGGTTTTCCAGGGCTGCGAGCAATTTCACCTGGATCGGCAACGGCAAGTCGCCGATCTCATCCAGGTACAAGGTGCCGCCATTGGCCGAACCAAACCACCCGGCCCGGCTGCTGGCCGCGCCGCTGTGGGCGCCCGCCGCGTAGCCGAACAACTCGGCGTCGGCGTACGTCGGGCTGATGGCGCCGCAATTGACGGAGACAAACAGCCCGGTGCGATCACTGCCCCGGTGAATATGCCGCGCCAGCAGTTCTTTACCGCTGCCGGTCTCGCCGCGAATCAACACGGGCAAAGCACGCGGTGCGAGGCTTTCCAGCTCTTCGCGCAGTTGACGCGAACGCGGGTCGACGAACACCAGTGCCTTGGCACGAATGCTCAGCGGGCTCTTTTCGGCGTCGGGGAAGGTCAGCAACGGCTGGCCGAAGGTTTCATGCAGACTCATGGCAGGCTCCCGCCCCAAATCCACTCAGGGACGGGGCGTTGAAAAAATTTATGCGCTACGCCGGGCGTGGTGCTCAAGGCGGCTTTGCAGGCGATAGAGGTAGGCGAAACCCTGCTCCCAGCGCTGGTGGCCGGACTTCACATTGATATGGCCGGCGCCGGACAGGATGCCGGCTTCGGCGCCCCAATTGCGCGCCAGTTCCAGCGCACGCGGGGCGCTGACGGCACTGTCGTTGTCGGAGCTGACCACCTGACTGGGAAAAGGCAGCAAGTCGGTCGGGATCGGCGCGAAGTTGCGCAGGGCTGGAGAGCAAGCCGGACGTTCGACATCAGCCGGCGCCACCAGCAAGGCACCGCGCACCTGCCGCAAGTACTGCAACGGCGCAGCGGCGGCCCAATGGGCCACAGTGATGCAGCCAAGGCTATGGGCGATCAGGATTACCGGCGTGCTGTCGGCAGCAATGGCTTCAGCCAACGCAGCCACCCAGTCTTCGCGACGCGGGGTGAGCCAATCGGCCTGCTCAACGCGCGCGCTGTTGGGCAAGCTATTTTGCCAATGGGTTTGCCAATGATCTTCTGGCGATCCTTGCCAGCCCGGCACGATCAGATAACGAATCGACTCGCTGTGCATGGGTGTGCCCTCCTGCAGCGTTTAACGTTGTAGGACAGTATAGGGACGAGGGTTATATTCGTTAAGGAATAAGAAGCTATTTATTAATAACCAAAAAACCAAATGTATCTAGGCTCAAAATGTGGGAGGGGGCTTGCCCCCGATGGCGGTCCGTCAGCAACAAGTAGGTGGCTGATCCACCGCTATCGGGGGCAAGCCCCCTCCCACATTGACTCGATTTCACATTCAATTTGCAGTGGTTTTTAGATGACGTGATGGGTACGAGGCATGCAGTCGATGGTGCGATTTACCACGGTCTTGGCCATTTCCAGCAAATGCCACACCGCATGGATTTTCGCTCGATCATGCGGTTGCAGGTGGTCACAACAGTCCCATACGGTGGCCTAGGCGCTGTGAATCAGATGGGCGATATAGAGTTGGGCGTCCTCGAAACCGAGGTTGTCGTTGGCGACGAGACAGTCAACGGGTGGATCGGGAAGTGCTTTTGTCATGGTGCAACTCCTATTGAACACCGGAGCTACCACTAGCGCTGCTAAACGATAGGTGGCAGCTGTACGCGGGTTAGCAGACTGGCCAATAGGAACACCAGCGCACCCGAGGGTGCCCCACGCACAGCCACCATAAATGGAGATGTGAACCGTGTGCCTATTGAAATCAGGCTGCTAAACCCGATCACTGGAAACCAGCGACGGGCCGAAGACTAGCCATCCATTCCAACAGCCGCAAGGCGGCGGGGATTGTCTCGGAAACGTCCTGCAATTTAAAGGGACATGACTTGCTGGCCCTTTAAAAACCATGACGGTTCTTAATGGCAGCACTGACGAGCTTTCGCTTCTGACCATGGCACATGACTGCGTTAAATAGCCGCCTTCATTTCCTCCCCCGCCCGAGCCCCATGGACAACTCCAACATCGCGATCACCCTAGTTTTGATATCTGCCCTCATGCACGCCACTTGGAACGCAGTCGTCCGGGCCGGGAGCAGTCGCTTGATGACCTTGGCCATGGTCGACGGTACGGCGTTGCTGATCTGCCTGGCGGCGCTGCCGCTGGTGAATGCGCCAAGCCTGCAGGTGTGGGGCTACGTGCTGGTTTCCGTAGTGCTCAACACCGCCTATCGATTGTTCCTGATCAAAGCGTATGAAACCGGTGATTTCGGCCAGGTCTACCCGGTGATGCGTGGAGTGCCACCGGTTCTGGTCGCACTGTTTTCTTACGTCCTGCTGAATGAGCATCTGTCGTTCCACGCATTGGGCGGGGTGTTGCTGATTTGTGTAGGCATCATCAGCCTGACATTCGTGCGAAGGATGACCGCGCGCATGTTCAAACCAATCTTGATGGCCGTATGTGCTGGTGCGTTTATCGCGTCATACACGGTGGTGGATGCCAAAGGGGTAAGAGCCAGTGAGACGGTGCTGCAATACATCCTCTATCTGACGGTATTCCAGAGCATTCCGATTCCGGCGCTGGCGTTTTTCAAGAAGCGTTTGGCATTCGCCGAGGCCATTCGCAACCATTGGAAAGTCGGCGTTATGGGCGGCGTTCTTTACCTCACTTCCTACGGATTGGTGCTGTTTGCGCTGTCCCTGGACGCGGTGGCCAAGGTCTCAGCGTTGCGGGAAACCAGTGTTATTATCGGCGCCATTATTGCCGCGCTGTTTTTTCACGAGCGGTTCGGCTGGCGGCGGATGCTTTCGGCGTTCGTCATTGTTTGCGGGATCATCCTGATCAAAGTGAGCACCTGATGGGCCAACGTCCGCCACCTACTCCCATGCTGCAAGCCTTCGTCAGCGCTGCGCAAACGGGGAGTTTTGCGCGCGCCGCCTCCCAGCTGAACCTGACCGCCAGTGCGATAAGCCATCAGATTGCAGGGCTGGAGGAGTGGTGGGGCGTGCAGTTGTTCGAGCGCCACTCTCGGGGCGTCAATCTCACCGCTGCGGGACAGGCTTTGTTGCCGGTGGCTGACGGTTTTTTCAACGCGCTTGAGGCGGTGTTGCACACACTTAACCCGAGCAAGTCCCAGCCGCTTTACCTCTCGTGCACGTCTTCTCTGTGTTCCACCTGGCTGATTCCCAGGATGCATGGTTCTCACTCCGACGCTTCATTGAATCTCGACCTGGTATTGACCAGTGCGGATATGAACAGCACCCATCTCGGCGCCGATCAATTCGATGTTGCGATTGTGATGGGATACGGCAACTACCCGGATCATCATGCCGAGCTACTTATGCGCGATGCCGTGTTCCCGGTTTGCTCGCCGGCATTTCAACAAGCGAACGGCGATATTCCGCTGACAGATATTGCGCGATACCCGCTCATTCACCGCGTGGACGATCAAGTGTGCCCGGGGTGGGAAAGCTGGTTTGCATTTCAGGGCTTGGCGGCTGCGCCTTATCACCATGGGCCGCGCTTTCCGGACTCAAGCCTGGCAATCAGCCTGGCGGTGAAGGGGGGCGGGATTGCGCTGGCCAGAACAGCGTTGGTGTATGACCAGTTGGAAGAAGGTGCATTAGTCACGCTAGGCGGCCCGGTGATGATGTCGCCGGCCGCGTACTACGTTATTTGTCGGAATGGGCGGCAGTCGGAACCTGATATCGCCAGGTTGATTAACTGGCTAAAAGAGAGCGTTAGAACGTTTCAGCGAGAAGTTGAAATCCGGTATCCACAAATCGCTGGGGTTGGCGCACTTTGAACGTGTGGTATTGCTGAAACCCAGGCAAAAAAAAGGCCGCACCCTGCCAAGGAGACGGCCAAAAAATTGTCGAAGCTTTTGAAGCTAACGTGCAGTAATCACCGACAGTTTGGTAATCCCCGCGCGCTCGATAGACGCCATGGCTCGCGCCACTTCGCCGTAGTTCACTCCGTCATCCGCCTGCAGTTGCACCCGCACATCGGGGTCCTTGGCCTTGGCCGCCTGCAGGTTGAATTCCAGCAGGTCCGGCTGGATTTCGTCCTTGTTGATAAACAGTTTGCCGGCGCCGTCGATGCTCACCACCAGCGGGTCTTTCTGCTCCACCGGCGCCACGGCCTCGGTCTTGGGCAGGTTGATCGGGATCGCGTTGGTCAACAGCGGCGCGGTGACGATAAACACCACCAGCAGCACCAGCATCACGTCTACCAGCGGCGTGACGTTGATCTCGCTCAGCACTTCATCGCTGTCTTGCGTGGAAAAGGCCATTTCAGGACGCCTCCTTCACTTTTTGCGGGTTGCCGGCAGCGCTTTTGTTGAGCGCCGGGTGCAGCAGCACACGGAAGGAATTTTTCTGCGCCAGGCTATAGAAGTCGTGGGCGAAGTCATCCAGGTCGGCGGCAGTCAGCTTGAGGCGACGCAGGAAGTAGTTGTAAACCAGCACCGCAGGTACGGCGACGGCGATCCCCACGCCTGTTGCAACCAGTGCGGCGCCGATGGGGCCGGCGACGGTTTCCAGGCTGGCGGAACCGGCGGCGCTGATACCCTTGAGCGCTTCCATGATCCCCCACACGGTGCCGAACAGGCCGATAAACGGCGAGGTGCTGCCGATACTGGCGACCACGGCCAAACCGGTCTCCAGAGAGCGACGCTCACGTACGATCTGCTGGCGCAGGGCGCGTTCGAGGCGGTCCTGATGGTTGATTGCCTGGCTCAAGTCGGCAGCGTGAGGCGCATCGCCAACCTGGATCGCGGCATAACCGGCCTGGGCCACGCGGGCAGCGGCACCCGGTTGGGTCTCTGCCAATTCAGCGGCTGAATCCAGACTCGACGCCGCCCAGAATTGTTTGTGGAACTTGCGATCCTGGGCCTTGAGGCGACCGAACTGCACGCCCTTGAGCAAGGCCAAGCCCCAGGTGGCGACCGAAAAGACCACCAGCAGCCAGATCACCGCGCTTTCGATGGATTCAAGTGGAGATGCTAATGCCATGATGTTTTCCCTCTGTACAAGTCGCGGCGTGTGCAACACACCGAAGCGCAATAGTTAGTGAATCTTGAAGTCGATCGGAACGCTGACCCAGCCGTCCTGAGCCACATCGCCCTGCTTGGCCGGCACGAAGCTCCAACGCTTTACGGCGGTCAGTGCGGCGTCGTCGAGTTGCTGGCGACCGCTGCTTTTCTGGATCTGGATCTCACCCGGCTTGCCGCTGGCCAACACATGAACCCGCAACAACACCGTGCCTTCCCAGCCCCGGCGCTGGGCCAGTGACGGGTATTCAGGTGCCGGGTTCTTCAGGTACGCGGCGTTGGCAGAAGCCGGAGTAACCGGGGCGGGCGCAGGCGCGGCGACCGGCGCTGGCGCAGGTGGCGCAGGGACCGGTGGCGCCGGCGGTTGCTCTACCGGTTTGGCGACCGGTTTGGGCACGGGTTTTGGCACCGGCTTGGGTTTCGGAATCTTTTTCGGCGCCGGCTTGGCAGCCAACTCATCCACCACAGGGGGCGGTGGCTCGACCACAGGCGGCGGTGGTGGTGGTGGCGCAGGCGGTGGAGGTTCAACCACTGGCGGCGCTGGCTGGGAAAACTCGATGGTCATCGGTGGGATTTCCGGCGGCACAATCGGCAGCACTGGCGTCGCCTTCTGGCTCACCCAATAGATCACCGCACCGTGCAGGGCCAGCACCAGCAGCCCCAGCAGAATCCCTTCGCGGCGGCTAGAAAAACGCTTTGGAGTCTTCTGCGTTCGCAGTTGCCCCAACGGCGCGCGGTGCGGCCGGCCAAGGTCGACCAACTCACCACCAGGTGCCTGACGCCATAGCGCCTCGTGTGCACTGGCGGCGGTCTGGACATTGCCCATTGATTCACTCCCTACGGTCTTAAAACAAAAACCGACAGGCCTGCGTGGAAGGCCGTCGAGGGCTGAATCATCGGGGCCAGACGCTTATCTCTTAAAGTAATCTTTGAAGTTATACATAGATCTAAATTGAATAAACAAAGCCGGCACGAACGCCCAAGCCAGAGCCTGCAAGGCCTGGCGCCGAGGTGTGTTTTTTCAATGCTTTTCAGGCATAAAAAATATTCAGTAAAGGCATGGTTCGACGGGGCTGTTTGCGCACAAATCCAACAGTTCAGCCTGCAAGCATTGCCCCGCCGCGCTCAGGCCAGGACGCGCATATAACGCCAGGCGCACGCCTTGCACCGCCGGTAAACCGCTGTCCGGCCCCAACTCCACATGCCCAGGCTGCACCACCCGGCGCGGTAACAGACTCACGCCCAACCCCGCCGCCACAGCCGAACACACACTGGCCAGGCTGGCGCTGGAATAGCCGATGCGCCAGCGCCAGCCGCTGACTTCCAGGTGGTGCAGCATTTCGTTGCGGTACAACCCGCCCACCGGAAAGGCCACCAACGGCAAGGGGTCGCGGCCCAACGACGGCATGCTGCGGCTATCGACCCAACACAGCGGCTCGGGCCACGAGGCCAGACAGTCATCGCTGTCGCCCATCTGCTTGACCAACAACACATCGAACTCGCCGCTGCGGAATTGGCGCTGCAACTCGGGACCGAGACCGCTGGTGACCTCCAGGCGCACCCGTGGATACGCCAACACAAACGCCGAGAGCAGCGGCATCAGGCGCTCTGCGGCAAAGTCTTCCGGTACCCCCAGGCGCAGCACGCCGTCACTCTGCTGGTTGATCAGCACATCGGCGGCTTCTTCATGCAGCGCAAGGATGCGCCGCGCATAGGCCAGCAAGCGCTCACCTTCAGCCGTGGCGACCACGCGGCGTTGGTCGCGGTCCAGCAACTGGCACGCCACCGCGTCTTCGAGGCGCCGAATCTGCTGGCTGACGGTGGATTGGGTCAAATGCAGTCGCTCGGCGGCGCGGGTGAAGTTGCTGCAGTCCACCACGGCGACAAAGCTTCTGAGCAACACGGGATCGAACATCATCATTCTCTTTGCCACTGGTTGGCATGGTTATATTTAATTTCAGAATACCTGTGGCGATGGCCATACTCACGCCTCATTTACCCACTGCATGGACGCTGCATGACCCTCAACAAATCCCTCGCCGGCTGGGGCCTGCTCGTAGTGCTGGGCCTCAACCTTCGGCCGATCCTCAGTTCTATCAGTCCGCTGCTAGGTGAAATCCGCTTGGCCACCGGCCTCAGCTTCCAGAGCAGTGCCCTGCTTACCAGCTTGCCGGTGGTGTGCATGGGGCTGGTGGCGTTGGTGGGCGTGCGCGTGGAAGCGCAACTGGGCGAACGGCGCGGTATCGCCCTGGGTTTAATGATGATTCTGCTGGCGTGCCTGGCGCGCTGGGTGATGGGCCAAGCGTCGGCGCTGCTGGTCACGGCGTTGCTCGGCGGTGCCGGTGTGGCGCTGATCCAGGCGTTGGTGCCCGCGATGATCAAGCGTGAGTTCCATCATCGCGTGCCGGTGGCGATGGGCGTCTATTCGGCCTCGCTGATGGCCGGTGGTGGCTTGGCGGCGCTGCTCAGTCCGCTGGTGGCCACGCATTTCGAGGAGTGGCAGGCAGGATTGGGCGTGTGGCTGTTGCCAGCGCTGGGCGCCTTGTTGCTGTGGGCCTGGCTGCCGCTGGGCGCAGCAAAAAATCCCCAGGTGGTGCCCGCATTCAAGGGCCTGCGCAATCGTCGCGCCTGGCTGCTGGCGGTGTATTTCGGGCTGGTGAACTGTGGCTACATGAGCCTGGTGGCGTGGCTGCCGGCCTACTATCAGCAATTGGGCTGGGGCGTGCTGCCCAGCGGTTCGCTGCTGGCGTTCATGACCATCTTCCAAGTGATTGCCGCGCTGCTGATGCCAGTGCTCGCGCAACGCGGTATCGACCGTCGCCCCCTGCTCGGGATCAGCCTGCTGGCACAAACGGTGGGTTACCTCGGTCTGCTGCTGGCGCCGCTGCAATTTCCTCATCTGTGGGTGGCGTTGTGCGGCTTCGGTCTGGGCGCGTGTTTCGCCTTGAGCCTGCTGTTGACCCTCGACCACCATCGCGACCCTCGGCAAGCCGGGCAACTGGCGGCCTTCGTACAAGGCGTAGGCTTCCTGATCAACGCGATCTCGCCGTGGATGACCGGCTGGCTGCGCCAGATCACCGGCAACTTCACCAGCGCCTGGGTGGTATTGACGGTGACTGCAGTGGCGATGCTGATGGTGACGCGGGTGTTCAGCCCGACGAGTTACCGCACGGCACCCGCTCTATAGATATGCTTTTAAGATCTAGTTAAACCAATAAAGCTTCGTTGACGACATAAGCAATCCCCTTAAAATCCCGGTTCTCTTAAAGGATGCCGGGCACACCATGGACCTTCGCCAACTGCGCTATTTCATCGCGCTGAATGAGTACCGCAGTTTTGTGCGCGGCGCCGAAGCCATGGGCATCACCCAGCCGGCTTTCAGCCGCAGCATCCAGGGCCTGGAGCAAGAGTTCGGCTGCGTGCTGGTGGATCGCGCCCATAAAGACCTGCGCCCGACCCCCGAAGGCCAGGTGGTGTTGCAGCATGCCTTGAGCCTGGTTCAAGGCGCCGCATTGCTCAGCCATGAAGTCACACGCATGACCAAGCTCGACGCCGGTGAAGTACGCTTTGGCAGTGATGCGGTGGCGGCGGTCAACTTGGTGCCCCAAGCGATGGCACGGTTCATCACCGCCTACCCCAAGGTACGCAGCGCGTTGCAAGTGGATAACTGGGAAAGACTCGGGCGCAGCCTGAGCCGTGAAGAGATCGAATTTTTTATCGCCGATGTGCGCCACTTCGAAGCCGACCCAAACTTCCAGACTCAGGCCCTCACGCCGCGGCGCAGTGTGTTTTTCTGCCGTGCCGGGCACCCGTTGCTGGCCAAGGACAGCCTGTCGACCAACGACCTGTTCGACTATCCCCTCGCCACGCCACTGATCGCACCGGGCATTCGAAAACTGTTGGCGAACCTGAGTGGGCGCATCGACTTTGCCCCCGCTATCGAGCTGGAGCAGTTTGCCGCGCTGGCCCTCATCGTGCGCGAGTCAGACACCATCGGCCTGGGCGCAGAAGAAGCCTTCGCCGCCCCCTTGGCCAGCGGCGAATTGAACGTGCTGCACTGGCGCAATGTGCCTCATGCCTTGGAAAGCCTGAACAACCGTTGCGCAGTGATCAGCCGCGCTGGGGTTCGCTTGTCGCCTGCGGCGAAGGCACTGATCGAAACGCTGCTGGCGGTGGAAAACCAAGCCGATTGGCCCGCGCAAACGTCCCAAAATCATTGAACCGCACGCCCATCTCGGCCATGACCTTGTGCGCCACCTTGGCGGTCATCTGGCGGATGTAAAACGGCTCTTTCACCACAAAATGGTGAATCCCGTGAGTGCTGCCGAAGTTGAAGCAAAACGCCTGCAACGGCCACATCCACCAGGGGTTCAGTACTTGGGTTTGCTGGATCACGTTGCCCAATTCCACATCGCCGTAGTAGTGCATGTTGGAGCTGACAAAGTGCAGGCAAAAGGTGCGCAACACGTTGGGCCCGATGATCACCACGGCGGCAATATCGATCACCTGCATCACCTGCAAGGTGCCGGCGGACCATTCGATAGGCGCACCCAGCAGACTGGCGACGCCGTTGGCTGCATGGAAGCCGAGGAAGATGTACCACGCCCCCCAATGCAGCAGTGCCAGCGGTGCGTAGACCAGCAGTGAGCGTTTCAGGATCTTGAGTTTGTGGCCCCAGGTTTTGGCCCGCAGCATGCGGATAAACGCCGACATCACGTTATCGCCCACCATCAGCAACCGCGCAAAGCCCCACGGCTCGCCATTGGTGATGGCGCGCTCTTCCATATCGGTCTCGGTGCCGGAGACTTTGTGATGGTTAAGGTGCAGGTGCCGGCGAATCCACGGATTGATGGTGCTTGGCCGCGCAAGCCACACCAGGCCCATCATCAAATTGTGGGGCAGGCGCTGCTTGCGAAAGTACATGCTGTGGATCAGGTCGTGTTCCAGCTCGTGGGTCAGCGAGGCCAGGAAGGCGTTCAATAACAGGCACGCCCACCAGGCCATGTGACCGGTGATGTAGAGCGCCGCCGAGCCGATCATGCCCAGCAGCGCGAAGGCTAAAATGCCCGCGCCCAGGGCGTCTTGATGCAGCAACCACGGGTGCTGCTGGCGCAGGCGCACGCCTTCGGCGAGTACGACTTCACGGATATGTGCTGAACGCTGTTGTGCGTTCATCTGCTGGGGACTTGCAGAAGTACCGTCCATGCTCCCATCCTCTTGTTCATAGATGGTTACATCCTGCACCAGGCCTTCATGCAGGACGCTAGCCCCACACGCCAACCTGTTGACCGCAAGCGCCAATCGCCATGACAGAACCCACGTCCCTCGCCAGTTGGACCCGCGCCCTGCGCAAGCAGCTCGACGCCCTCGGCCTCGACAGCGCCGCGCTGTGCATCGAGGCTGGGCTCGACCCGCAGCAGATGGAAGATCCCAATGCGCGCTATCCGCTGTCGGCGACCACGCGCCTGTGGGAGCTGGCAGTGCAGGCCAGCGGCGATCCGGCAATTGGGTTGCGCGTGTCGCGATTTGTCAGCCCTACCACTTTTCACGCGTTGGGATACGCGCTGGTGGCCAGCGGCAGTCTGCGGGAAGTGTTCGAACGCATCGTGCGTTATCACCAAGTGGTCAGCGATGCGCTGAAGCTGGAGCTGAGTCGGGACGGCGAACGCTACCGTTTCCGCCTGCTGCAACCCCAAGGCAGCCCCGCACCGGCACTGGAAGCCATCGATGCGTTCGCGGCGATCTATGTGCGCACCTGCCGCAATCGCCTGGGCCGTGACTACGCGCCCTTGGCCGTGCATTTGCGGCGCCCGGAACCGGCCGATCCCAAGCCTTGGCACACGGTGTTCCGCGCACCGGTATTTTTTGGCGCCGATGAGGACTGCCTGGAATTTGCAGCCCAGGACTTCGACAGCCATCTGGACGACGCCAACCCCGAGTTGGCCGAACACAACGAAACCGTGCTCAAACGCACCCTCGCCCAGCTGCAACCGCTGACCTGGGAGCGCAAGGTGCGCGCCACGATCGAGGCACAATTACCCGACGGCGAGCCGAGTGCCGAGCGGATTGCCCAAGCGCTGCACTTGAGTTTGCGCAGCTTGCAGCGGCACCTGGCGGATGAAGGGTGTCGGTTTGATGCGTTGCTCAACGAGTGCCGGCAGAACCTGGCGTTGCAGCATCTGCGGGACCCGCAGTGCTCATTGGCAGAGATCAGCCATTTGTTGGGGTTTGCCGATACCAGCAGTTTTAACCGGGCGTTCAAGCGTTGGACGGGGGTGACGCCAGGGCAGTTTCGCGATGGGTTGCGGTAGGTGGATTCGCGCAGAGGCTGAAGGCCTCATCGGGGCAAGCCCCCTCCCACAGGGGAACGCATTTCAAATGTGGGAGGGGACTTGCCCGCGATAGCAATGGTTCAGGCAATCAACATGCCGGGGCAATCAGAGCCCGCGATCGCGCCGCAATAACTTCCTCACCCGCGCCACCAACGCCTTGGCCTCAAACGGCTTGAGCAGGTAATCATCCTCATGTAATTCCAACCCACGCAGGCGATCTTCGATGCCGCCCGGCGTGGTCAGGAACAACACCGGCGTCTTGCCCTTGTGCCGAATCGCCTGCTGCAATTTCCAGGCATTCAAGCCCGGCAGCATCACGTCGAGAATGACCAAGTCGTATTCGGTGCTTTCCACAAAGCGCTGCGCCGCCATGCCATTGGCCGCGACTTCCACCGCGAAACCGGCCTCGCTTAAGCCTTGAGCCATGAGCTGCGCCAGTTGCGGCTGGTCTTCCACTAACAACACCTGCATGCCTTACCTCTGGGTTTGATTACAAACCTGTCATCAAATTGTGCGGTTTCTGACCCTGTTGACTGGCTACGGTAGCGGCCTGTTTTCCGGAGTCGTCTTTATGTCCCGCCATGCCTTGTTCTTGAGCCTCGCCGTCTGCACCGGTGCGTTCGCTGCACCGCAGCTGCCACGCCATGCCGACCTCGATTTGCACACCGCACGCCAACTGGCCGATGCCAGCCTTGCCCACTGCAGCGCCGCGCTGACGGTACTGGACCGGGGCGGCAACCTGCTGCTGAGCCTGCGTGCCGACGGCGTCGGCCCGCATAACAGCCTCGCCAGCCAGCGCAAAGCGTACACCGCGCTGTCGACCAAAACCCCGACGCGGCTGTTTGCCGAGCGCGCGCGTAACAACCCCGAGGCCGCCAACCTTAACAGCTTGCCCGAGTTGCTGTTACTCGGCGGCGGCGTGCCGCTGTTTGCCGAGGCCGAACTGGTCGGCGCGCTGGGCATCGCCGGTGCCGGCGGCGCAGCCCAGGACGAGTCCTGCGCAATAAAAGCCGCCGAGCAACTGGGCCTGAAAACTTCCCTCTGATTCCCCTCCAAAGGATCTCTCGATGAAAACCCTCAGCATGACCCTCGCCGCCCTCAGCCTCAGCGGCCTGTGCAACCTGGCCCTGGCCGACGGCAACCCTCTGAGCGTGCATGTGCTCAACCTGGAAAACGGCCTGCCGAGCGCCGGTGTCAGCGTCACCCTGGAACAGCAGGTAGGCGACAAATGGCAGTCGCTGTCCGAAGGCGTCACCAACCAGCAGGGGCGCATCGCCGAACTGTTCCCCGCCAACCGCAGCATGACGCCGGGTGAGTACCGCGTGGTGTTCAAGACCGGCGACTACTACAAAAAGGCCAACCGCGAGACGTTCTTCCCTGAAGTGCCGGTGATCTTCCAGGTGAAACAGGCGGACCAGCATTACCACATCCCGTTGTTGCTCAGCCCTTACGGTTTCTCCACCTATCGCGGGTCGTAGTTCATAGGCCAGCGGCCTGCTGCAAACCGCGCAGGTCCAGCACTTCAATCGCGCCGTAACTCAGGCCGATAAGGCCTTGTTGCTCCAGCGCCTTGAGCAGACTGTTGGTGGTCTGGCGCGACAGGCCCAGCATCGCGGCCAGGTCCTCCTGGGGCAGTTGCAAGGTGCGGCGCGCCTGGTCTATTTCGCCGTAGCCCTGCGCGATCATCAGCAGCCGATGGGCCAGACGCGCCGACGCGGGCATCAGGCTCATCTGTTCGATATTGATCAACGACAAGCGCAGTTTGTGGCTCATCAACAGGGCCACATCGCGCCAATACGCCGGATGGTCTTCGAGGATGGTCAGCATCGCCGCCTGTGGCACCTGCAACAACGTGCATGGCCCCATGGCCAGGGCATCGTGGGTGCGCGGCAGGTTATCGAACAGGCAGATTTCGCCGAACCAGTAAGGCGTTTCCACCAGGCTCAACACCGCCTCCTTGCCTTGGGCATTCACCGCGCTGATGCGCACCGCGCCTTCCAGCACCGCATACAGGCCGCAAGGCGGGTCGCCGCGCTTGAACAGGCACTGCCCCGCCGCGAGCGTGCGCAGCCGCGCCGCCGCCAGCAGACTACGCTGTAGATCTACAGGCAGATGGCTGAACCAATGGCCGCTGGCCAAGCGGGCGTGCCATTTCTCTGCGTCCATGAGAACTCCGAAGATTGTCGCCCAGCTGACAGTCAGGCGCAGGCTGACAGGGCATGATCCAACATCCTACAGGAGGAACAACAATGAAAAGCCTCGTCGACCACCTCAGTCAATACGCCGCCTACCACCGCGACCCGCGCAATATCGCCAGCCACTTTATTGGTATCCCGCTGATTGTGGTGGCAGTAGCCGTGCTGCTGTCGCGTCCCGAATGGACCGTGGGAGGCCTATGGATTTCACCGGCGGTAATCGTGGCGTTGTTTTCGGCGTGGTTTTACCTGCGCCTGGAACTGGCCTTGGGCGTGCTGATGACGGTGCTGATGGGCTTGTCGGTATGGGCCGGGCATGAGTTGGCGGCGCAGAGCACGATGGTGTGGCTCAGCAGCGGCGTCGGCATGTTCGTGGTGGGCTGGGTGATTCAGTTTGTCGGGCACTACTACGAAGGCAAGAAGCCGGCGTTTGTGGATGATGTGTCGGGATTGATCGTAGGGCCGTTGTTTGTGGTGGCGGAGGTGGCGTTTTTGCTGGGGTTGCGGCAGGGCTTGAAGCAACAGATTGAAGAGCGCTCGGGGCCGGTGGTTCGACGCGATCTGAAGCCGAGAGAGGTCTAATTGTGGGAGGGGGCTTGCTCCCGATGGCGGTGGGTCAGTGACATATTTATCAGCTGACCCACTGCTATCGGGAGCAAGCCCCCTCCCACATTGGCCCCATTTTCACATTAGGTAATGCGGGGTTATCAGGCTTTTTGCCAGACCTTGGGCTTGAAGAACAAGGTTTCGCCCCGCGCCAAACCGGTCAGGCTGTCGTGGTCTTTCACCACTTCGGCTTCGATCAGGTCTGTCTGGCCTTCGACCTTCAAGGTCACCCGCGTGGTCGCGCCCAATGGACGAATATCACGCACTTCGGCCGCGTGGTGATCTTCCAGTTCATGGCGCGACAGCGACACTTCGTGGGGACGGAACAGCACGTGCTTGTCTTCACCCAGATGCAGGCGGTTGGAGTCACCAAGGAAGTGATAAACAAAGTCGCTGGCCGGGTTTTCGTAGACGTCGCCCGGTGAGCCGATCTGCTCGATCACGCCCTTGTTCATCACGACGATACGGTCGGCAACTTCCATGGCCTCTTCCTGGTCGTGGGTCACGAACACCGAGGTCAAGTTGATGTCTTCGTGCAGGCGTGCCAGCCAGCGGCGCAGTTCTTTACGCACTTTGGCGTCGAGGGCGCCGAACGGTTCGTCCAGCAGCAGCACTTTCGGCTCGACCGCCAGGGCGCGGGCCAGGGCGATACGCTGGCGCTGACCACCGGAGAGTTGTTCCGGATAACGATCAGACAGCCAATCGAGTTGCACCATGTTCAGCAGCTCGTGAACCTTGGCCGCGATCTGGCTTTCGTTCGGGCGCTGGTTCTTGGGCTTCATGCGCAGGCCGAACGCAACGTTGTCGAACACGGTCATGTGGCGGAACAGCGCGTAGTGCTGGAACACAAACCCGACGTTGCGATCGCGCACGTCGTGGCCGGAGACGTCTTCACCGTGGAACACGATGCTGCCGTCATCCGGAGTTTCCAGGCCTGCGATGATGCGCAGCAGGGTGGTCTTACCGCAGCCGGATGGGCCAAGCAACGCCACCAGCTCGCCACTCTGGATATCCAGATTGATGCTGTTCAGGGCCTTGAAGGCGTTGAAGTTCTTGCTGACATTACGGACTTCGATCGACATGACTTATTCCTCACCGGCACTTTTGCGCAGGCGGTTGATACGGTTCTCGCTCCACTGCTTGAGCAGCAGGATGAAGAGCGCCAGGATCAGCAGCAGGCTGGCCACCGCAAACGCGGCAACGTGGTTGTATTCGTTGTAGAGAATCTCGACGTGCAGCGGCAAGGTGTTGGTCACGCCGCGAATGTGGCCGGACACCACCGACACCGCGCCGAACTCACCCATGGCCCGCGCGGTACACAGCACGACGCCGTAGATCAGGCCCCATTTGATGTTCGGCACAGTCACATGCCAGAACATCTGCCAGCCATTGGCGCCGAGCAGGCGTGCGGCCTCTTCTTCCTGGGTGCCCTGCTCCTGCATCAGCGGGATCAGTTCACGGGCCACGAACGGCACAGTCACGAAGATGGTCGCCAGCACAATGCCGGGTAAGGCGAACACGATCTGGATGTCATGCTCCTGCAACCACGGGCCAAACAGGCCCTGGGCGCCGAACATCAGCACGTAGACCAGGCCTGCGATCACCGGGGAGACCGAGAACGGCAGGTCGATCAGCGTCACCAGGATGCTCTTGCCACGGAACGAGTACTTGCTCACGCACCAGGCGGCGCTGACGCCGAATACCAGGTTGAGCGGCACCGAAATCAGCACGGCGATCACCGTGAGTTTCAGCGCGGACAACGCGTCCGGTTCAAGGATCGCGGTGAAAAACGCACCGAGGCCGTTCTTCAAGCCCTGGGACACCACGATAAACAGCGGTAGCAGCAAAAACAGGAAGAACACCAGCCAGCCAAGGCCGATCAGGATACGTCGCGACACCGCACTGCCACGCCGGGCAGCGTTGGCCGAGGACGCGGCGGAAATAGACGATTGGGACATGTTCCGCGCCTCCTTATGGACGTTCGATGCGCCGCTGCAACAAGTTGATCAGCAGCAGCAGGACAAAGGAAACCACCAGCATCAGCACGCCAATGGAGGTGGCACCGCGGTAGTCGTACTGGTCAAGCTTGACCATGATCAGCAGCGGCAGGATCTCGGTTTTCATCGGCATGTTGCCGGCGATGAAGATCACCGAGCCGTACTCACCGACGCCACGGGCAAACGCCAGGGCGAAGCCGGTCAGCCAGGCGGGCAGCAGCGCGGGGACGAGGATGTAGCGGAACACCTGCAACGGCTTGGCGCCCAGGCAGGCAGCGGCTTCTTCGATTTCCCGGGGGATATCGGCGAGTACCGGCTGCACCGTGCGCACCACGAACGGCAGGGTCACGAAGGTCAGCGCCAGGGTGATGCCCAACGGGCTGTAGGCGATCTTGAAGCCCAGGTCAGCGGCGAACTGGCCCACCAGCCCGGTCGGCGTGTACAGCGCCGTCAGGGCGATACCGGCCACAGCGGTGGGCAGCGCGAACGGCAGGTCGATCATCGCATCGATAATCTTGCGACCGGGGAAGGTGTAGCGCACCAGCACCCAGGCCAGCAGCGTGCCGATCACGCCATTGATCAGGGCGGCGTACAGCGCGGTGCTGAAGCTCAGTTTCAACGCCGCCAGCACACGGGGTGCGGAGATGATGTTCCAGAACTGATCCCAGGTGAGTTGAGCGGCGTGTACAAACATCGCCGCGAGGGGGATGAGTACGATCAGGCTGAGGTACACCACGGTGTAGCCCAGCGTCAGCCCGAAGCCGGGTATGACGGGGGAAATACGACGCGACATAAGAGTCCTTGGTTAGCGGAACTGACACACAAAACCCGCAGGTGAATGCGGGCTCCGTGGGTGTGTATTTCTCGGCTTACTGCGCCGTGTAGATCTGGTCGAACACACCACCGTCGTTAAAGAATTTCGGTTGGGCAGTTTTCCAGCCGCCGAAGTCTTTGTCGATAGTCACCAGGTCCAGTTTCGGGAACTGCTGGGCGTATTTGGCGGCTACTTTTGCATCGCGTGGGCGGTAGAAGTTTTTCGCCGCAATCTCCTGGCCAGCCGGGCTGTACAGGTGCTTGAGGTATTCAGTGGCGATCTCGGTATTGCCCTTTTTCTCGGCGTTCTTGTCGACCACGGCCACTGGCGGCTCTGCGAGGATCGACAGGGAAGGTACAACGATGTCGAACTTGTCGGCGCCGCCGTCTTCTTTCAGGGCCAGGAAGGCTTCGTTTTCCCAGGCCAGCAACACGTCGCCCTGACCGTTGTTGACGAACGTGATGGTCGAACCGCGCGCGCCGGTGTCGAGGATCGGCACGTGCTTGAACAGTTCTTTCACGTATTCCTGGGCCTTGGCTTCGCTGCCACCGGATTTCAGGCCGTAGGCCCACGCGGCAAGGAAGTTCCAGCGCGCACCGCCGGAGGTTTTCGGGTTCGGCGTGATCACGGAAACGTCTTTCTTGATTAGGTCGCCCCAGTCTTTGATGCCTTTAGGGTTGCCCTTACGCACCAGGAACACGATGGTCGAGGTGTACGGGGTGCTCGCATCCGGCAGGCGGGTCTGCCAGTTTTCCGGCAGGGTTTTTCCCAATTTGGCGATTTCGTCGATGTCGCCAGCCAAGGCCAGGGTCACTACGTCGGCGCGCAGGCCGTCGATCACCGCCCGGCCTTGCTTGCCCGAACCACCGTGGGACTGCTGGATCTTAACGGTGTCACCAGGGTGGGACTGCTTCCAGAAGTTGGTGAACTCAGCGTTGTAATCCTGGTACAGCTCGCGAGTCGGGTCGTACGAGACGTTGAGCAACTCGTAGTCCTTGGCAACAGCGGAACCGGCAAACACGGCGCTGGCCAGTGCGGCCAGGGCATAACGGCGAATCGACGACATAGAAGCTCCTGAAATTCTGGGGTGTTGGCTTTTTCTTATAGTGACGGGTCTATCGCCGCGGTTGCTTAGCTCGGTTTGTTACCCGGGTTCTGCAGACGGAATTTTTCTTTGCGTT
This sequence comes from Pseudomonas sp. RIT357, assembly GCF_000632245.1. Taxonomy (NCBI): domain Bacteria; kingdom Pseudomonadati; phylum Pseudomonadota; class Gammaproteobacteria; order Pseudomonadales; family Pseudomonadaceae; genus Pseudomonas; species Pseudomonas sp. RIT357. Next base: position 74,138 of record NZ_JFYX01000003.1, on the reverse strand, counting down.
CGATCTGGACCACTTGGGCGTTATGCACAGTGATTTCCACCGCGCCAAACCGCAGATCGCGCAGGGCGCTCTGGATCTCACGCAAAATGGCTGCTTCGTCCTGGCCGTCGACGCTACGTAGAGATGCGCTCATGGTCTCGCTCCTTAAATGAATAGTGCCTGGCAGTGGCGGCACTGCTTGCGGCGTAGGGCGATAGTAGATAAGCGCAGATATTCTTAAAAATACTATTTAAGAATGTTTATATAACCAGAAAGAATTTTCTGATGGGACGTGGGGTTGCGAGAGAGTTTTGCGCCCGAGCGCCGAAATAACGCGTTGTGAAGTTCCAAAATGCGGGTGGGGGCTTGCCACCGATGGTGGTGAATCAGGTACCAATGTTCGGCCTGACACACCGAAATCGGGGGCAAGCCCCCTCTCACATTGGAATGCGTTTCAAGTCTGGATGGTGGGCGCGCGGTCCCAGTCAACGTCCTGCGCCGGCACCGGCTTTCCAAACCAATACCCCTGCCCCAAATCGCAGCCCTGCTCCAACAAGAACCTCGCCTGTTCCATCTGCTCAATTCCCTCAGCGTGTACCTGCATGCCCATGCTTTTCGCTAATGCGATCACCACGCGCACAATCGCCGCGTCGTCGTCATCCCATGGCACCCCGGCAACAAAGCCCTGGTCGATCTTCAGCTTCTGCACCGGCAGGCGCTTGAGGCGCAGCAGGGACGAATAGCCGGTGCCAAAGTCATCAATGGCCAGGCGCAAGCCCAACTCACGCAGGCGGTGCAGTTGCTCCAGGGCTTCCTCGGGGTCGTCCATGACTGCACTCTCAGTGACTTCCAGCTCCAGGAAAGCCGGATCCAGGCCGGTGGCGTGCAGCACCTGGGCGACTTGCTCATACAGTTCGCGACGGGCAAACAGACGGCTGGACACGTTGATCGCAATAAAGCTCAGCAGCACGCCATCGGCCAGCCATTGGCACATCTGGCGGCAGGCCTGCTCCAAGACCCACGCGTCGATATCGGCGATCAAACCGGTACGTTCGGCGATGGGGATGAACTCGCCCGGAGGCACCAGGCCACGTTCCGGATGTTGCCAGCGCACCAAGGCTTCGACGCCGACCAGACGGCTGCCTTGCAGGTCGTGTACAGGCTGGTAGTAGACGCGCAACTCCTGCTGGTCGAGGGCGCGGCGCAGTTCGCTGGCGATTTCCACACGGTGCTGCGCGTGGGCGGTGAGTTCTTCGGTGTACAGGGCATAGCCCTCGCGGCCCACACTTTTGGCCTTGAACAGCGCAGAGTCGGCGTTGCGCAGCAGTTGTTCCGCGCTCAATGCATCGTTGGGAAACAGGCTGATGCCGATGCTGGCGCTGATAAACAGTTGATGACCGTCGAAGATGAACGGTTGCTTCATCACGTCCAGCATGCGCTGCGCCAATGCCGCCGCCTGCATCACCTGTGAACAACTTTCCGCCAGCACCGCGAACTCATCGCCGCCCAGTCGCGCCAGGGTCACTCCGGGGCCGAACAGCGTATTGAGCCGCTCGCCCACCAGCTTGAGCAACTGGTCGCCGACGTTATGGCCAAGGCTGTCATTGATAATCTTGAAGTGGTCCAGGTCCAGCAACAGCAGCGCGCAGCCGCGTTTGTGCAGTTGCGCCGAGGCCAGCGCCTGCTCGGCGCGGTCGGTGAACAGTAGGCGGTTGGGCAGGTCGGTCAGTGGATCGTGATGCGCCAGGTGCGCCAACTCGTGCTCGGAATCCTTGATGGCACTGATGTCGGAAAACACCGCGACGTAATGGCTGATGTGGCCTTGGTCATCGTGAATCACACGGATGGTTTGCCACTGTGGATAAATCTCGCCGCTTTTGCGCCGGTTCCAGATTTCTCCGCTCCATTCACCGGTGCGCTCCAGGGTCTGGAACATCTGCTGGTAAAAATTCGACGAATGGCGCCCGGACTTGAACAGGCTGGGCTGCTGACCCATGACGTCTGCGCGCTGGTAGCCGGTGATCTCCATGAATGCCCGGTTTACGTGCACGATCAGGCCCCTGGTGTCAGTGACCAACACGCCTTCACGGGTGCAGTCGAAGACCGCAGCCGCCTGGCGCAACCGATCGAGGTTTTCCTTCAGGGGTTGCTGCAACTGTTGGGCCCGAGCAAAGCGCGCGCATAAGAAGTAAATGACCAAGGCACTCAGGGCCACCCACACGTAGCCGCGCATCTGCAGCCAATACCCCAACTCCCCCCGTTCATCGAGAAAGTTGATCAATATCTGATTGCTGAGCTGGAGCCACACAATCGAAACCAGCAGGTATACCAGCCCCACACGCAGGGCACCTCGGTATGAAAACAGCATATGGCCAGTAGTCCTTACTAAAAAAACAGAATCGTCCTACAACGCGCCGAGATTATAGATTAGGAAACACCTTGTAAGTCTTATCTGAAACGGTGACTGGTTTTATCCTTAAAGCCAGTGATAATGCGGGTGCTATTTTTTTCTTTATCAGAGGGCCAAACAGCCTATGTGGTACAACGGTTTTCTTGACCTGTCAGCCTGGCAACTGGTTGCAGTCACTCTGTTGATGACCCACGTGACCATTGTTGGGGTCACGGTTTATCTGCACCGCTATTCAGCCCATCGCTCCCTGGAGCTCAATGCCGGCCTGAAACACTTCTTCCGCTTCTGGCTGTGGCTGACCACGGCGCAGAACACCCGCGAGTGGACCGCTATCCACCGCAAACACCACGCCAAGTGCGAAACCGTCGACGACCCGCACAGCCCTGTGATCAAGGGCCTGTCCACGGTGCTGCGCAAAGGCGCCGAGCTGTACCGCGCCGAGGCCGAAAACCCCGAAACCCTGCGCATCTACGGCAAAAATTGCCCGGATGACTGGATCGAACGCAAGATTTACACCCCCTACCCGCTGCTGGGCGTGGCGATCATGGGCGTAATCGATCTGCTGCTGTTCGGCACCATCGGCATCACCATCTGGGCGATCCAGATGATGTGGATCCCGTTCTGGGCCGCCGGCGTCATCAACGGCCTGGGCCATGCCGTGGGCTATCGCAACTTCGAATGCCGTGACGCGGCGACCAACCTGGTGCCGTGGGGCATCATCGTCGGCGGCGAAGAGTTGCATAACAATCACCACACCTATCCCAACTCGGCCAAGCTGTCGGTTAAGAAGTGGGAGTTCGACCTGGGCTGGGCGTGGATCAAGCTGTTCAGTTTCCTGCGCTTGGCCAAGGTCCAGCGTGTGGCGCCGATTGCTCATCGCGTCGAGGGCAAAGGCCATCTGGACATGGATACTGCCATGGCGATCCTCAACAACCGCTTCCAGATCATGGCCCAGTACCGCAAGTTGGTGATCGGCCCGCTGGTCAAGCAGGAGCTGGAAAAGGTCGATCACTCGGTGCGCCACCAGTTCCACCGTGCCAAACGCCTGCTGTCGCGGGAAACCAGCCTGCTGGATGACCGCCACCACCTACGCATCCAGAGCATGTTGGAACATAGCCAGGCCTTGAAAGTGATCTACGAAAAGCGCCTGGCATTGCAGCAGATCTGGCTCAAGACCAGTACCAACGGCCACGATATGCTCGCCGCCATCAAGGAATGGGTGCACGAGGCCGAGGCCAGCGGCATCCAGTCCCTGCGGGATTTCGCCCACCAATTGAAGACCTATTCGCTGCGTCCTGCGGCAGTCTGACAAAGCCGTGGGAGGGCTTGCCCTCCCACGCATCCTCTTTTTGGCGTCATTTTCCGGGCACCGCCAATCGGCACCGTTCACGGAACTTCATCGCATTTACCCTCTCTCAATGAACACTTCGCCATCATGGTGGCCCCTTGTTGTGACCGCTGCTAAATCCTGCGGCGCGCCCAGAGAGAGTTGTGCCGATGGTTCACGAAATGCCCTTTCCTACCGACATCGCTACCGCTGACCCCCCGCGTCCGGCTGCGGCAGCGACCCTGCTGGCACTGGTGCATGCCCAGGGCGAAGTCGAGCGGTTGAGCGAGCGCGAGCAATTGCTGAGCTCACTGCTGGTCAGTGTGAATGCCGTGCTCTGGGCCATCGATTGGGAGACCCGCCGCGTGCTCTACGTGAGCCCGGCCTACGAGCGGATATTCGGCCGTTCGACCGGGCTGTTACTGGCCGATCATCGGGAATGGCGCAACAGCATTCACCCCGAAGACCTCGACTACGCCGAACACAGCCTGGCCCGCGTGCTGGAACAGGGCGCCGTGGAAGATCGCGAATACCGCATTATCACCGCCGACGGTCAGATCCGCTGGCTGAGCGACAAGTGCTACATCAACCAGCAGGCTGAGCCCGGCGAGCCGCTGATCGTCGTGGGCATGGCCGAAGACATCACTGACAAGAAGCAGCTGGAACTGGAGCTGCACCGCCTCGCCACCACCGACGTTCTGACTCAGAGCAGCAACCGCCGGCACTTCTTCGAATGCGCCAACCAGGCCTTCGACACCGCCTGTGCCCAAGGCGCGCAACTGGCCTTCCTGTTGCTGGACATTGATGATTTCAAGGACGTCAACGACACCTATGGCCACCTGGAAGGCGACCAGGTGCTGCGGCGTATCGCCGAGAGTGGTCGTGGCGTATTACGCCGTGGTGACCTGTTCGGGCGCATTGGCGGCGAAGAATTTGCGGCCGTACTGCCGGGTTGCGCGCCGGAGATGGCCTTGCAAGTGGCTGAGCGCCTGGGCAAGGAAATCCAAGAGCTGAGTTTCAGCTACGAAGGCCAAGCGTTCGGCGTGACCATCAGCCAGGGCCTGGCCAGCCTCACTGAAGAAGACTCGACCCTGGACAGCCTGTTCGCCCGGGCCGATGCCGCCATGTATGAGGCGAAGCGCCAGGGCAAGAACCGCGTGATTGCGGGTTAGGCTCATCCCCCACTCTATGCAACAGCAGAGATGACGTGTGGGAAGGGCTTGAATGTCATCACCCTCTAGGCCTTGCGCACCCGCGTCAGCTCAGACAAACCGATCTTGAGCAAGCGCGCGGTCTTGCTCACGGCCAGCGCTTCCAGACCTTCATGTTCGGTCAGTCGTGCCATCTGCGCCGCCAGGTTCACCACCAGCGCATCCCGGGCATACACCCCGCCCTCCAGTGAATAAATCGCGGCGATCAGCTGGCGCAACTCCAGCGGCAAGCGCCAGCGCGCCCGCAACGCCGAACCAAAGGCGGCGCCGAAGGTGTAAAGGGACTCACCAATTGCTTCGTCATCCAACGCCCCGCCGCCCTGGCGCCAGTCTTCCAGGCAGCGCAGCAATGCCAAATCACCCAGCCGATGCAGAATGCCGGCGGCGTAACAGCGCTCGTGATCCAGCTCCAACATGCGCGCCAGGCGACCGGCAAAGTCGGCGGTGTCCTGGGACACCTGCCAATGACGCTCGGCGTAAGCCTCCAAGCCCGGGTCGCCCAGCACCACATTGTGCTTGAGAGCCAGGCCGAGGATCAGGTTCATGCTTTGCCCAGCGCCGAGCTTATGCAAGGCCGACGGTAGCGTCTGCACCGGCTTGCCGTGATGGCCGGCGCTGTTGGCGGCAGCGACCAGCACGGCGGTGATCTGCGGGTCCATGCGCACGAGGTCTTCCAGGCGTTTGAGGTCCAGGCCATCAGGCCCGAGGCTGGCTTGTACGGCAGCTTTCACATCGACCCGCAACGGCGCGCCATCAGACGCTTCGCGACGACGCTCCAGGAACACGGGCAACGTCATGCCGGGCGCCAGCGGCGGAATTTCGCAGTACACGTTTTCGCCTTCATTAAGCAGCAGATCCTGCAGGCGCTGGGTCAGGCTTTCCATGTTCAGGGGTTTGGTGAGGTACGCCGTGGGCGCCAGGGGCAAGGCTTCACGCACGCTGGCGCTGTCATTGCGACTGCTCAGCAAAATAAACGGTAACGCGGGCGAGCGGCGTTGCTGGCGGACATTGCGCAGCAGGCTCAGGCCGTCGATGCCCGGTAGCTCCCAATCCGCCAGGATCAGGTCGTAGCCCTTTTCGCGCAGCAACGTAGCCGCGTGCTGCCCATCGGCACACACATCCAGCCGCGCGTCGCAACGCACATTCAACAGCACTTGCTTGAGCAGATCCCGCGACCAGGGATCCGCCTCGGCAATCAACACACGGGGTACAGCCGGTAAATCAACAGCAGTCATCCAGCACGCTCCATCGGCAATGCTGCAACCTTAGACAACGCAAGCCCATACGTACAATGAACAAGGCCTGAATACGCGGCAACGGGCACAAAAAAACCCGCCGAAGCGGGTTTTTTCTGTCGCAGAGGTCAGCTTGCGCTTACAGCTCCGAGAAGCACTCTTCGATGATCGCCAAGCCTTTGTCCAACTGCTCGTCCGGCGAGGTCAGCGGGACCAGGACGCGCAACACGTTGCCGTAAGTGCCGCAGGACAGCAGGATCAGACCCTTGTCGCGCGCCTTGGCTACTACAGAGGCAACGGCCGCTGCGTTTGGCTTGTGGCTGTCGCCGTCTTCGAACAACTCGACCGCGATCATTGCGCCCAGGGCACGCACTTCACCGATCACCGGGTACTTGGCCTGGATAGCTTTCAGACCGGTCACCAGACGCTCGCCCACTGCTTTGCAGCGGTCCAGCAGGTGCTCTTCTTCGAACACTTCCATCACCGCCAGCGCAGCGGCGCACGCGATCGGGCTACCGGCGTAGGTGCCGCCCAGGCCGCCTGGAGCGATGGCGTCCATGTATTCAGCCTTGCCGCACACACCGGCCAGCGGGAAGCCGCCAGCGATGGATTTAGCGAAGGTGGTCAGGTCGGCGGCAACGCCCATCTGTTCCATGGCAAAGAAGGTACCGGTACGGCCGGCACCGGTTTGCACTTCGTCAGCGATCAGCAGGATGCCGTGCTTGTCGCACAGCTCGCGCAGGCGCTTCATGAACGATTTAGGCGCGACGTAGAAACCGCCTTCGCCCTGCACCGGCTCAATGATGATGGCTGCGATGTCACGCGGCTCGGCATCGTTCTTGAAGATGCGTTCGATGCTGGCGATGGAATCGTCGTCGCTCACACCGTGCAGCTCGTTCGGGTACAGCGCGCGGAACACGCCGCCTGGCATCAGGCCCATGCCGGCCGAGTAAGGCACGACTTTGCCGGTGAGGCCCAGGGTCATCATGGTACGGCCGTGGTAAGCGCCGGTGAAAGCGATCACGCCAGCACGGCCCGTGGCGGCACGGGCGATTTTCACGGCGTTTTCAACGGCCTCGGAACCGGTGGTGACCAGTAGGGTTTTCTTGACGAAATCACCTGGCACCTTAGCGTTGATCTTTTCGCACACTTCTACGTACGGCTCGTAAGCCAGTACCTGGAAGCAGGTGTGGGTCAACTTGTTCAGTTGCTCGGTCACGGCGGCGATGATTTTCGGGTGCACGTGGCCGGTGTTCAGCACGGCGATACCGCCGGCGAAGTCGATGAACTCGCGACCTTCAACGTCGGTCACGGTGGCGTTCTTCGCCGACTCAGCGAAGATCGGGTGAATCTGGCCAACACCGCGTGGTACAGCGGCTTCGCGGCGTTTCATCAGGGATGCGTTGGTCTTGCTCATAAAGTCCTCATTCGCCACTCATCGGGTGGCGTGGTCCAAGGAATACGTGGCGGGGAGGCAACTACGGCAGCATGCGATGATCGACTGCCACAGCTTTCCCGGCCACTACGAATAACGGTGTGAAACACGCAAAGAGTCAGCGCTCTCGTGCCCTTTGCGTTTACTGCAATGCCAAACCGGGGCTTAGATGCCCAGGCAGAGGTATTTGATTTCCAGGTAATCCTCGATCCCGTACTTGGAGCCTTCACGGCCCAGGCCCGAGGCCTTGATGCCGCCGAACGGCGCCACTTCGTTGGAGATCAACCCGGTGTTGACGCCGACCATGCCGTATTCCAGGGCTTCAGCCACGCGGAACACACGGCCCAGGTCGCGGGCGTAGAAGTAGGAAGCCAGGCCGAACTCGGTGTCGTTGGACATCGCGATCACTTCGGCTTCGTCCTTGAAACGGAACAGCGGCGCCAGCGGGCCGAAGGTTTCTTCCTTGGCGACAGCGGCGTTTCTCGGCACGTCGACCAGGATGGTCGGTTCGAAGAAGTTGCCTTCCATGACCTTGCCGCCGGCCAACAGCTTGGCGCCTTTGCTCAAGGCATCCGCGATGTGCTCCTGAACCTTAGCCACCGCTTTTTCGTCGATCAGCGGGCCGGTAGTGGTGCCGTCTTCCAGACCGTTGCCGATCTTCAATTTGGCCACCGCGACTTTCAGTTTTTCGGCGAACGCGTCGTAGACCGAGTCCTGAATGTACAAGCGGTTGGCGCAGACGCAGGTCTGACCGTTGTTGCGGTACTTGGAGATGATCGCGCCTTCGACGGCCTTATCCAGGTCCGCGTCGTCGAACACGATAAACGGCGCGTTGCCGCCCAGTTCCAGGGAGACTTTCTTGATGTCCTTGGCGCATTCAGCCATCAGTTGACGACCGATTTCGGTCGAGCCGGTGAAGGACAATTTACGCACGATCGGGTTGCTGGTCAGCTCGCCGCCGATGTCACCAGCGCTGCCGGTGACCACGCTCAACACGCCTTTCGGGATACCGGCACGGTGGGCCAGCTCAACCAGCGCCAGGGCCGAGAACGGGGTTTGCGACGCAGGCTTGATCACCATGGTGCAACCGGCGGCCAGGGCCGGGCCGGCTTTACGGGTGATCATCGCGGCAGGGAAGTTCCAAGGAGTGATAGCTGCGGTCACGCCGATTGGCTGCTTGATCACGATCAGGCGCTTGTCGGGCTGGTGGCCGGGGATCACGTCGCCATAGATGCGCTTGGCTTCTTCGGCGAACCACTCAATAAAGGACGCGGCGTAGACGATTTCGCTCTTGGCTTCAGCCAGCGGCTTACCTTGTTCGAGAGTCATCAGGCGACCGAGGTCGTCCTGGTTTTCAATCAGCAGTTCGAACCAACGGCGCAGCTTGTTGGCGCGCTCCTTGGCGGTCAGCGCACGCCAGGCCGGCAGGGCCTTGTCGGCGGCTTCGATGGCACGGCGGGTTTCCGCGGCGCCCATCTTTGGCACGGTACCGAGAATCTCGCCCGTGGCAGGGTTGTTGACCTTGATGGTTTGACCATTGTCCGCATCGACCCAAGCGCCATCGATAAAGGCTTGCTGGCGGAACAACTGGGTATCTTTAAGCTGCATGTCGGCTTTCCTTAACAGCACCGCGCGCACGCGGAGCGAATTAGAGTTGTTGAAAGGCGCCTTGTGGGCTGCCGTCAGGGAAATCAGCCCCAGCACGCGAGAAAGATGAATGCGCACGGGAGACAGAGCGTTTGAAATCTCAAACGAATCCTAGGATCAATGGGGGTACAGGGCAATAGTCTGTTCGAAAAAAAGAACGAAAATGGCGCATTAGCCAGAACTTTCAGATCAGCGCGCTCCCGCCACGTTCCCACACCGTTACCACCGGCGCCCGACTTAGGGCCTTTTCCTACCGGTCTAGCGCCAAACACCAGCATGGACGCCCAAGGACGACATGGGTATGATGTCGCCCGCACAAGCATCCGTAGCTCAGCTGGATAGAGTACTGCCCTCCGAAGGCAGGGGTCGTGGGTTCGAATCCCGCCGGGTGCACCAGATACAGATAAAAAGCCCCAGGTCGAAAGACCTGGGGCTTTTTTGTGGGTGATTCTTTGTAAGCCTTGGGGCGCAACTTTATGGAGTTTCCGGATAGTTGCATCGCATATGGGCTCTTGTGATCTCAGGCCGGCAGTCGGCACTGCTCCTAGCCTGCAATCCTGCGTTAGGTGTGTTGTCACGCATTGAATAGGGCTTTGGTCTGAACGTAAATAAATCTGTCCCCATTTTCCGTCCATTTTCCGCCCCGCCCAATGCCGCAATGCTTGCCTGAATGGATGTCTGTTTTAGGATTTGTCTCCCTTGAACCAGGATGGGAAAAAACCGCCTTGTAGCTTTATTTCACCGCCCAAAAGGTTTCCGGCCAAGGCTGAAGCTAATGCAGTGCCCACTGTTTTGCCCTGGGAGGCGGTGCTTACAGAACTACGCGGCTTGGGTTTCACCTCGGCGCGGGCTTTGTCTGCAGAGTCATCACATACCACAGGCGTGTAACCCTGTTCGATCAGGACGGTACGGGCCTCGTCGCTGAGATTGGGGTTATTCGCCAAGCAAGTTTGCAGTGTTAGGTCATCACTGTTGGCGAACTTGAGTTGCAAGTAGCTGGGCAGCAGCGGGTTGCTAGCAAGGTTTAGACTGATGTGGGAGTGGTGAATATATCGCTCAATCGCTACCAATACTTTGATGGCGTCAGCACTTAAGCACGGGCTGCTCGCAAGTTTCGAATAAGCGTCCTCGAAGCTGCTGTTTCTGAATGTATGCGTACCGATGTCTTCAGGAATCGTGATCTCTTCGTCACCCTGCTTAAGCTGTGATAAGACGACTTTGACCTGTGCCTCAGACAACGCTTGCAACAGCAACGACAACTGGACATGCGCGCTGATATTCGGGTTCTCCGCAAGTTTGAATACGTGGTTCTCATCACCGAGCAACACCATCTGCGCGTCCTCAGACAGGTTCTCCAACCTGATCAACGCATTCACGATCTGATGCTTATCGTGAGTCGCAATTTTCCTATGAAGCGACGGATCCAGTACCGGGTTGTTGATAAACGCGAGGAACTGCTCCGCATGATTGTTAAGCACCACCTCCCACAGGCTTTCCACCAACTGTGCTTGTAGCTCCACCGACAACGTCGTCTGCTTGCAAATCTCCAAGCGCGTAGCGTGCTTCTTGCTGTTATTGAATAGCGCCAGCAACACCTCATCGCTCAGGTGGGAACACGCCAGCAGGTTCTCCTCCTGGATATAGTCGCTGCCATCCCACTTGCCCAGCTCGCTGGCCAACAGGTCCATGGGCGCACGTGGGTGCAGGCAACTGAGTTGATAGGTGGTCATATCAAAGTCGGCGGATTTCTTGTCTTTGCTCAAGCAACCGGCCAGCAACCGCTCGGTGCAGTTGGGGTTGCGGTACACGCTGCGGCGAACTTCGGCATCAGTATCCGTGCTGAGTTTTTCCAGCAGGTCATCCGGGCACTCAAGGTGACACGCCACTTCTTTGCGGCGCATCGGGTTGGGGCTGTCGGCCAGCTGGATCATCTGCGCAATGCTCAGCCCGTCGATTCGCGAGGCCGGCTTGAGCTTGAGCTTTTCAAACAACACCTCGTATTTGCCGACTTGCTCACGCAGGGTTTCTCGCAGCGGCACCGTGGTGCGGATCGCTCGTTCGATGTCTTCGTGGGTCAGCGCTTGCCCGTCCAGAAAGGCGCTCTCGCGCGCCTCACCTACGGCGTTCTGAATGTCGGCGCCGGAATAGTCGCGACACAGCGCCGCCAGGGTCTGTTGCTGCTGCTCTGTGAACTGCCGCCAGTCGTCCTTCAGGTGAATATTCAGAATGGCCGAGCGTTCCTTGGCATTGGGGAAGCCGACGTAGAACACCTCATCAAAACGGCCTTTGCGCAGCAACTCGGCGGGAAGGGCGCTGATGTTGTTGGCGGTGGCAATCACGAACACGGCGCCGGTCTTTTCCTGCATCCAGGTCAGGAAGTAACCAAACAGCCGAGATGAAACCTCCGAGCCTTCGCCGCTGCCCATCCCGACGAAGGCTTTTTCCAGCTCGTCGATCCAGAGAATGCACGGGCTGACGCTTTCGGCCATGGTCAGTGCGCGGCGCATGTTGTGCTCGCTTTCACCGACGTACTTGCCCAGCAGCGAGCCAATATCCAGGCGCAGCAGCGGCAATTGGAACAGATGGGCAGCGGCCTTGGCGGTAAGGGATTTACCGCAGCCAGGCATGCCCGCGATCAGTACGCCCTTGGGCGCCGTCACACCGGCTCGTTCGGCTTCATCCAGGCGGCGGAAGATTTCAGCGCGGCGCTTGAGCCAATGCTTGAGGTTTTCCAGGCCGCCGATGTCGCTGGCCGTCTCACCGACCTTGACCATTTCCAGCACGCCACTTTTGGCGATGATCTGTTCTTTCTCATAATGGATCAGGCCAAGGGCTGCATCGTTCAGCTCAGGGTGAGGCTGTCGAACCATGGCCAGCACCTGACGGATTTCCTCTTCGCTCAACCCGCTGCACGTGGCGGCCAGGCGTGGCAACAACGCCTTGGGAATACTCAAGGCGTGCTCTACGGAGAAGGCCTCGATTTGCGCAAGAATGTCCTCGCGCCCCGGCAAGGGCAGCGGTAACAAGGTAATTTGCGCTTCAATCTGCGACGCAATGAACAGGCTTTCGGCAACCAACACCACCGCACATTCGCCGCGATAATGGCGCTGGATACGGTTAAGCAGTTGCTTGAGGCGTGCGATCGCCAGCGGCTGGTTTTCCAGGGCGGACTTCGCATCCTTGATCACGATCAACTTGCGGCTCAGGTCCTCGTCCGCCAGCGCTGGCAGGCAGTGCGCCAACTCGGTTTGGGAGGCGTCGGTGCGCGGTTGCTTGGTGTGAAAGTCTACCCAGCCATAGGCGAGGTTCCACTCCATGACATGCAGACCAAGGCTTTCGCCGGCCTGCGCAAGCACCCGGTCAACCCGCGCCTCTTCGCTGGACTGAATGTAGAAACCGGGGTAGCCGGCGCTCAAGTGCGCGTGGAGTTTGTCGTTCAGCGCTGCGAGGCTGGAGCTCATGCGAACAGTCCTTTGGCAAAGTTACCCAGACTGCTGGCCAGCGCCTTGGCGCCTTCCACCACACTGGCCGTGACGCGATTGACCACAGCCACCGACGCCTGCACCAAGCTTTTACTGGCCTCGAACAACTGCTCACCGACCACCCCGCCGGCCATGGCGCCAATCATGCCACCGATAAACCCGCCAGCGGCGATACCAGGTGGGCCGAACACGGTGCCAATTGCCATGCCCAGTGCACTGCCTTTGGAGCCCGCGGCAATCGCAAACACCGCCGAAGTGGTGGTTTGGCCCATGCGGTTGAGCGCTTCTTCCTTGGACAGTTTGCCGGTGGCGAGTTGGTAGAGAATTTTGGTATTGGCTAAGGCGATACAGGCAATATTCGCAAGCTGGCCCGCCGGGGTGCGCTTCATGATGGCGCCGAGCAAACCATTCTTGGCCGCCACCACCAACGCACCGCTGACGGCCACCTGGGTGAAGACCTGGGCGGTGCTGCTCAGGGAGCTGTTGACGAAGTCGCTGAGGTCTACGCTGGCCGGTGGGTTCTCCTTGCCCATCAGTGCATTCCAGGTACGTCGCGCCAAAATACGCACGCCGTGCAAGCCCGCCGCGATACTTGCACCGACCAGCGCCTGCTTGCCGATCTGCTTGCCCACATTAATACGGTTGGTGTCGCTCCATTCATACTGGCGCGCCTCCGCTTCCTCGCGGGCCTTGCGCTGCCACTCCAGCGCCTGTTCCTTGCTCAGTGGCTCGGATTGCACACCGTCGATCTCAACGACTTCGGTGCTGTTGGCGATGTCTTTGCCTTGACCCTCGGGCACCAGGCGTTTTTGCTCGCCGTATTCGCCGCGCTTGAACAACTGTTCGGTGGCTTTGGCATCGCTGCCGTATTTGGACTGGTACTCATGCACCACATTGCCCTGGCCGTCGACGATCACGATGTCGACCGAATTCAGGCCGTTGGAGTTAACGACCTTGGCCCGGTATTCGCTGCCTTTGGTCACCGCGTCGATATTGAATGTGTCGACGTGATGCTGCTCGGCGATAAAGCCATCCAGGTTCGGCGAAAAACTGATGTCGCCATTGTTGTTGGTGATCATCACCCTGGCACCGGCCGTGGCTTCGGCCAGGGCCACATCGATGCGCGTAGCGTATTGGCCCACACCAACCGCGCCGCTGACGCCCGCGCCTTTCTCCAATTCGCGTGCGATCCAGCTGGCTTCGCTTTGCCCGCGCTGCAAGTGCCCACGCAAGGAGCTCGCCGACTCATTGAAGCGTATGACCGACGTCACCACTTCCTTGGCCGTCGCCAACCGATCCGCATCGCTTTGCCAAAGGGTAGGATGCTTGCCGAATTCCTGCGCCAACCACTCTTCGACGGGCATGTGCGAATGCTGCTCGCTGGAATGCACGAACTCGGACAGCAACCGGGCAGTGGCCTCGGTGTTATCCGCGCCGCCCCACATCTGCGTCTCAATGACCTGCGCCTGTTGCGTCTGGTGCTCGTCGCTGCTCAGCAATACGCCGTCCAGTGGGATAAGTGAGGTGGACTCAGTCGCGTTTACCGGTGGGTTCATTACTCAGTTCCTGTGGTGGGTTGGGTTGCAGTGTGCAAGTAGTGTTCAAGTTCGCGGTACAACTGCGCCGCAAGCCAGGCCGGTTCCAGCACGCGTACGTGAGGAACCCAATACTGGATGATCGGCAAAATCTGGTTGGCATGACTGATGGTGCTGCTGACAATCAGCTCCCCGCTGCCCAGCGTCCGGACAACCTGCTGCCCTGGCACCACCGGGCGGCGCAAAAAGTAATAAGCGATGGCGGGTGCAACCGAGAGCTGCACCGTGATCTTGGTTTTGCTGAACCAGATATCGTCGTCTTCTTCGATCTGAAGATGCACCGCCGGCTGCGCAACGAACGACTCGTTGGTAACGTGCAAGACGCTGATGCGCCCTAGGGCAAAGGCCTTCAACTGACCCGCCTCGGTGGCCGCCAAGTACCAGATACCTTTGTTATTGACCAAGCGATAAGGGCACAGCGTGCGCGGCTTGCCCGCATACATCAGACGGCACTGGCGTTGTTGGCGAATGGCCTCGTTCAACTGCCGGAACGGCTGGTCATGGGGCTCTACGTTTTCGTGATGGTTGGCTTTGACCAGAAAATTGCGCTGCTCATCCGGCGCCAGCAACGAGCGAAGAAACCGATGGCCGTTGTTCGGAAACAGTCGGTTAACTCCCGTGACCTTTGCAAACGCCTCAAGATCACGCGGCTGCAGCTTGCCTTGATGCTCCTTGGTCAGTTGGTAGCGCCCATCGGGCAGGCGTTCGACCACATCGGCGAGCCGGCTCAGGTCGCGGTAAATGGTGCGTTCACTGACACCAAACTGCTGCGCCAAGTCATAGCGGCACAGCGACTCACCTTGATTAAGCTGCAAAAGGATATCCGCCAGCCGAAGGGCCAGGGTGTCGTGTAGCGGTGTGGCCATGATTGGCTGCCCAAATCCGTTTGAAGATGCACTGACCTTAATGCTCGCCACTGACAGGTGATGTCAGTGGCAATAATTCAGGGGTGTCAATGTGCCATTAATTAAGGGTGAATCAAGGGTTTTTTGGGTGGGGTGGGTGGTATTCAAAGGCGGGGTAGGGTTTGGGTGGCTGATGCTAAGGTTTTAGCGGCGGGGATGTGGGCGTCGATCAGTCGTCGTTGATCTTGAACGATGTGTTCACATCGCTTGCACCTCTGGGGGCTCGAATTGATGAGCTGTCGTATTAACCAGTACGCCGTAGGGGATTGGCTGGAGAGGTACGTCTAATGTCGGGCTATTTTACTGTGTGGATGACTGTCTGCTATCGGCCAGAAGGCGGACATTCGATGCGGACAAGGATCTAGACGACCTCTCGCTCTCGACTTCAGGACGCAGCAACACAGCATGCATTCCTGCGAGCAAATTAACGGATCGTTTACTCGGGAATTCCGGTCAATGTATGCACTACGCGCATTGCGCAAGGCGGTCGGGCCCCTTCCGGGTCGAGCTGTTCGCATTTTTTCAGCAGCGGATAGGCATCGGAAAATTTCATAGCGGCCACCTGTTCGGCGTGCTGCTGCGAAACAAAGCAACGCTCGAACCGAAAGGCGGCATACACCTCGGGCAGCAATGCCGGATAATCGTAAACCTCATCGACGATACTCTTTAGCATCTGGGACATCTGCCCGTTGGCTGCCGGGGAAATTTTGGTGAGCAGATCATCCTTGGCGACGCCCGCTTGCCTGGCATCAATAGCTTGCTTCGACGCACCGATGGATGCCTGCATTCCCTGCGGAAACGGACAATCAGACCCCGCCAATGCCGAGGTCGACGCCATGCAACTCAGTAAAGTGAAAACAGCGGCCATCCTTGTCATGGAATTTCCTCGTTTGTAGCAAGCATTGTCGAAATAAGCTGAGGATTCTAACCAATGCCAGTTGATGATGCGCTCAATTGACCTAGTCAGCTCCGGGTCGATTACTGTCAGTCAGGCGCAAAATCAACAGCTTTATCGGTGATGGATTGGAACGCCTGTGTTTACAGACCATAAAACACGGGGCTACAGAACCATTACTAGCCATCCGTACCACTTCCCTCGCCACTTCACGCTATGCTCGTTGCAGTCAGCGGTACCGCTAGGGGCTGTACATTGATGCCGCAGTCGGACGGAGGGCTAACAAACGGTTCAAGTCGTTCGTTTTGCTCGCCGGCCTCTTAGCCAAACGTCAGGACACACCATGGATCCGATCGCTTCATTTCTTTGGGATATTTTCAAAAATGTTCTCGGCAACCGCGCTGATGCATTCTTTTTCGGAAAGAACGAGCCCGAGCCAAAACCGCCTGAAGTCGAAGAAGTACCAGCTCCCGAAAAGCTGGACGAGAAAGTCACCGCCAAAGCTCGCAGATTCAAGACATTTGATGCCGTATACGACCTAGAAAAAATTCTGTCTTACGTTGATGCCCCGATTGTTCACCTGCTCATTGAGGATAGTCCGAGCTCTGCCTACAACCTCCCTGGCTATGTCCTGGAATCTGGAAGCACGGGAGAGTGGTTTGTATTTTCCCGTGGTCGTTTGGCGCTTCAAGGCTCCGGTGGCGGACATAACAATACTGAAGGCGTCTTTTCCCTGCTCTCCGCAAAGAAGACAACGATTGGAGCATGGGTGGTCGAAAAGAAACTTCTTGATCTCTTCGAGAATGGCCAAGCGTTATGGCCAGAGGTCAAGCAAGAAGCAGTTCCCCTGCTGGCATTTCTTTCTGAGGAATACTCTTGGTCGGAAATTCAAAAGCAATTTCGAGCCTTGAGTACTAATAATGCTTCCTAACTCTACGCTCAACCAAAGTCTGCGCGATAAGACCGCGCGGCTCTGGTTGGCTCCACGTTAGCGTCCGCTTAGGTGCGAAAATGACCTGATGCGAGTGGCTCCTTTTGGCCGATTGCGGCCGCTTACATGGGCCGCTTGGATTTATTGCATCACTCAGGCCGATACTTGGGAAAGATGCCTAACTACGATAGGAAAAGACGACAGACTCAATGCCGTGATTACTGCAGTCGGCCACGCGGCGGGTATAGCGTGCGAATGCCACAAATTTGCCACACTCACTCCGCTAACCACGGCGAAAACCGGCTAACCTCCGATACCACAACCCATTGATTCCCCAGCTAATCCGTCGCTAACGTATTGATTTTAAAAGTCGACTTTTAGGACTCCGAAAGCGGGGCTCGTGGGTTCGAATCCCGCCGGGCACCAGATACAGATAAAAAGCCCCAGGTCGAAAGACCTGGGGCTTTTTTGTGGGTCAACGCTTGTACAACGCCTCCAGCCGTGCCGGCAGGTTTTCCTCGGGGAAGCGCGCGTGCAGCGCCAGCAGTTTTTCATCCGCGGCTTTGCTTTCACCCGCTTCACGCAAGCGCACAATCGCCTGCAACTCCTCCTCCAATGACGGCAGCGCGAGAGGCGCGCGCTTGCTCAGCTTTGCCGCGGACTGATCTGCCAGCGCTCCGGCGATCTCAGCCTGAACCGGTGCACTTTCAACCTTGGGCGCGGCGGCGATGCGAGCCATCGGTGCAGGGGCGGACAACGCTTGCGGCGCAGGGCGAGCGGCTTCTTCGTGCAAGGCGGAGAAGGTCGCTGTGGATATCTCGGCTTGCGGCACCGGTGAGCGCATGACCACGCCGATCATCAGCGCCAAGCCGGCCACGGTGGCGAATGCCATTTGCCAGCGCGGGCGTTGGCAGGCGTGCAGCCAGCGTTGCCACAAGCTCGGTTGCGGCGCCGGGGCTTCGCGGCGGGCGGTGTTGAGGATGAAGGCGTCGAGGGACGCGGGCGGTTCGCCGGGGCTGTGTTGACGAAAGTGCTGGAGCAGCTCGTCGTCAGGGGTGTGTCGGGAGTCAGTCATACAGGTACCTCCTCGGCCAGCAGACGACGCAATTTCTGCTGGGCGTAGCGCAAGCGGCTTTTTACGGTTTCCAGCGGCGCGTGGGTGAGCGCGGCGATTTGCGGCACGTCCAAATCGCCGTGCAGGCGTAGCAGGAAGACTTCGCGCTGGTCTTCGGGCAAGGCTTGCAGGGCGGCGTCGAGGCGCGCTTGGTCGCGGCTCAGGCTTAGCTGTTGCTCAGGACCGGCGCTGTCGTCGGGCTGGGCGTGCAGTTGCTCGTCGTAGCTGTCGTGCAACGGGTTATGGATGCCGTGCTTGCGCCAGTAATCGATCAGGCGGTTGCGGGCGATCTGGAACAGCCATGTACGAAAGCTCGCCCGACCTTGTGGCTGGGTGCTGCTGCGGATCAGGCTGAGCCAGGTCTCCTGGTAGATTTCCTCGGCCAGCTCGGCCTTGTTGCTCAGGGACACGAGGAAGCGGTAGAGGCCCTGGCGGTGGCGCGCGTACAAGACTTCGAACGCGGCGGCCTCGCCGGTGCGGTAGCGGGCCAGCAGGGATTCGTCGCTGGGTGGATCATCGGGAACAGCCATGTAGGGGGCAAACTCCTTTTGTAAAGTTAACGCTGTTCAAGTGTGGGAGGGGGCTTGCCCCCGATAGCTGTGGGTCAGTCAAAAATGTACTGATTGATCTACCGCCATCGGAGGCAAGCCCCCTCCCACATTTGATCCGTGTCGTGGTTAAGATCAGGGTTTTAGGCTTTGGGCCAATTCCACCAGTTGCACGAATTCATTTCTCAGGCCGAACGGGTCATCGCCTCGCGCCGAGCGGGCGAGTGCGGCGGTGTCCTTCAAGCTCATGTTGCCAGTGTAGCGGCCATCGCCCTTGAGCTGTTGGGCGAAGGCGGCCACCGCCGCCGTGAAACGCAGGTCGTCGCTGGCCTTAGTGGTTTCGTTGCTGATGGGCCGTTCGATCAAGCGGCTATCACCGCCCGCCGCAGGCTTGTAGCGCACGCGCACCATCGCCAGTTCATTGGACTTACCTTCCGCCGCAGGCGCGCTGGCATAACGCAACGGCTCCAACCAGCCCTTCTCGCCCTTCGGCACAATTTCGTACAGCGCTGTCACGGTATGTCCTGCGCCGATCTCGCCGGCGTCTACCTTATCGTTGTTGAAATCCTCACGCTTCAAGGCGCGGTTTTCATAACCCAGCAGGCGATATTCGCTGACTTGGGCCGGGTTGAATTCCACCTGCAATTTCACATCCCGCGCCACCACTGCCAGGGTTGAACTGAGTTGGTCCACCAGCACCTTACGGGCTTCGCGCAGGGTGTCGATGTAGGCGTAGTTGCCGTCGCCCGCATCAGCCAGTTGCTCCATCAGGTGTTCGTTGTAGTTATCCACTCCGAAACCGAGGGTGGTCAGTGAGACACCGCTTTTTCGCTGCTCGGCGGCCATCTGCTTGAGGCTGTCGAAGTCGCTGATGCCCACGTTGAAGTCACCGTCAGTTGCCAGCAGGATGCGGTTGATGCCCTTGTCGATAAAGCCTTCGCGGGCCATCTGGTAGGCCAGTTCGATGCCGGATGCGCCTGCCGTGGAACCGCCGGCGGTGAGTTGATCAATGGCATTGCGGATCTTGGCCTTGTCGCGCCCCGATGTTGGCTTGAGCACCACGCGGGATTCACCGGCATACACCACCAATGAAACTCGGTCCTGATCACGCAACTGGTCCACCAGCAATTTCAGTGTGCTTTGCACCAGCGGCAAGCCTTCGCGGCGATCCATGGAGCCGGACACGTCCACCAGGAACACCAGGTTGGCCGGTGCGAGCTCCGCCACTGCACGGTCGGACGCCTTGATGCCGATGCGCAGCAGTTGGGTGCGCGGGTTCCATGGGGTGGCGGCAACTTCGGTGGTCACGCCAAACGGTGAGCCATCGGTGGGGAGTGCGTAGCTGTAGGGGAAGTAGTTGACCATTTCCTCCAATCGCACAGCGCCTTCGGGCGGCAGGCTGCCTTGGTTGAGGAAGCGTCGTACGTTGGCGTAGCTGCCCGTATCGACATCGACGCTGAAGGTGGACACCGGCGTTTCGGACGCACGGTGCACCGGGTTGTCCGGCAGGTTGGCGTATTGCTCGCGGGGTTCGCTGCGATAGTCCATCGCTGCTGATTCCTGCATGCGCATTGGGGCGGGCATTGCCATGCGTTTGACCAACGCGCCTTGGACAGGCGCGCTTTGCAGCTCGGCGACGGGGGCAGCCGGTTGGGCCAGCTCAGGCGAAGACGACAGCCCACACCCGGCCAGCGCTACCAGCACGGTAACCGCAAAGCCTTGGGCAGCAGGACGCAGGAAGAGCAGAGGGTAGGACATGGGCTGAGCCTCGTGAGTGAATAATCCGTTCACAAGGTCAGACGCAAGGTGCGGGTGGTTCGGGTTAAACCTGATTCAGAAAACACTGCAGTTCAAGTGTGGGTGGGGGCTTGCCCCCGATGGGGATGGGTCAGTCACCCGATGCAGTGATTGACACTAAGCCATCGGGGGCAAGCCCCCTCCCACATTGATCTGAGGCGCGTTCAGAATCGAGGTCAGTCCGTGCCGTACTTCGGGTTACGCGGGCCGTACAGGATGCCGGCGCGTTGACCCGGCGACAGCAATCGCGCACTGGTGATGCCGGCAATCGGGTGCGCCGCATCGGTGGAGCTGTTGATCACCTGCTTGACCGCTGCCGTAATCAACATGCCCACCAGGCCGCCACCGTTGTTGTTGCCTTCCTCGCTGGACGCACGTGCGGTGCCGGTCCACAGGGTGGTGCCGGTGCGCAGGTCCACCAGTTTGGCCGAGGCGGTCACGGCAGTGTCGCTGGTGATCAGCATGTACTTGGTGCCGTACTCGCTGACGGTGATGTACAGCGCCGCGTCCGCGCCGAAGATGTCATGCAGCTTGGTCGGCGCCAGGCCTTGGATATCGTTGGCGGTGGTCAGGCCGTTCTGGCGGAAGGTTTCGTCCACCAAAGCGATCGGCAACACGTAGTAACCAGCTTCGGCCAGCGGGTAGGTCACTTGCGAGACCAAGCTGTACGAAGCCTGCACTTCCGGCGATTCGTTGATCGGTGGCAGCACCAGGATCGATTTCGGCCGAGCCTGTTTATACGCCGTGTAATCCACGGTCTTTGGCGTCGCGCAACCGCCGAGCAAAGCCAAGGCCAGCAGGGCGCCAGTGAGTTTCAACAGGCTCATTTGGTGGCCACTCCGGTCTTGGCGTTTTTCAGCAGAAAGTCCATGTAAGCAGCGGACTCGGGGAACAGTGCCTTCTCGGTGCGGAACTCCTGCACCATCTGGTCATCCTTGCCCATGCTCAGGTACAGCATGCCCAGGTGCGCGTGGTAACCCGGCGGTGCCTTGCGACCACTGGCGTTGATCTTTTGCAGATCGCGCTCCAGTGCCTCGACCTGCGCTTCCTTGGGCTCGCCCTTGAAGTACTCGTAAACCTGCGGCTGGTAGCTTTCCCATTGATACAGGGGTTGGGGCGCCGTGTGGCACCCGGCGACCGCCGCGATTGCTGTCAGCATCAGCGCCAACTTCACTGCCTTGCTCATCCGTGTACTGCTCCTTGAGGTTTTGCTGATCAGTTGCGCGGGTTCCAGGCGCCGGCGTTGATGCCGTCGACGAGGCGGTTGATCGCTTCGCGCATGGCCAGGTCCAGAACCTTGCCATTGAGGGTGGAGTCGTAGCTGGCGGTGCCGCCGAAGCCGACCACTTCACGGTTGGACAGCGCGTATTCACCGGCGCCCTGGGTGGAATACACCACTTCGGACGTGTTGATGTTGACGATATTCAACGCGACTTTGGCGTAAGCCACTTGGGTCTTGCCACGGCCGAGGATGCCGAACAACTGGCGGTCGCCGGTTTCTTTACGACCGAACTCGGTCACGTCGCCCGTTACAACATAGTCAGCACCCTTGAGCTTCTGCGCGGTGCCTTTGATCGCAGCTTCCTGGGAGATTTCGCCCATGTTGTCGCGGTCCAGCACGCTGAAGCGATTGGTTTGCTGCAGGTGAGTGATAAGGATGGTCTTGGCCTGACCGCCGAGGCGGTCGACGCCATCGGAGAAGATGCCGCGCATGTAGCTGGAGCGGTTGTCGAACTTACCTACAGCAATCGGCACGCGCACGCCGGAATAGGCGACGTTTGCACTGGCGACTTGCTCCACCGGCAGGGCTCGGTTGCTTTCGGTGGCGCAACCGGCCACGGTCAGCAGCGCTGCGGCGGTGAGGCCTGACAGCAGGATTTTGGAGAGTGCTTTCACGTAGTGCTCCTGAGGTGATAAATCGGGGGTAGATAGCGTTAGCGAGAAGGAATGGCGCGCAGGTCATCGACGATGTCGCGACTCAAAACGCCGGTATAAAAACGCTCGACGCTGGAGTTACCGGAGTTGGTGATAATGCCGCCCATGGTTCTCCATTTTTGCGCCTCGCCCATTACGCCAGCAGGCACAAGGTTGTTACGCGTCTTGGCAAAATGCAGCACCTCGCCAGCGCCCTTCTTGACCTTGACCTGATAGCTGAAATCGACAGCGGCCAGAATGGTGTTGTCATCAACGATCAACGTCGAGAGGCCGCCTTTTGAGTCCGGGATATGGCGCGTATAGACAATGCTGACATCCAGCAGGTAATCGGCCTTTTCTTTGCTCGGCGCATAACGCTTGGCGCTGAGCAGACGGTCGACCAGATCGACGCCGAGTTGTTGGCGAACCTTGTCATCCGGCAAAAAACGCTCGTTCTTGCCCACGACCTCAACATCAAACGTGTCGAGCCAGTAAGTGGCGTTCTTGGGAATGGTGACCGGCGCCGGGGAGATGTAGTACTCCGGCTTGGAGGCGCAGCCCGCCATCAGGCAGGCAGCAATGAAAATGGCGAACACGCGCATGTATGACTTCTTCCCTGAAAAGTATCGTGCTTTAAACAATCGCGGCATTTTACGGGGTTGAGAGGGCTTCTCAAGTGCTTTTGGTCGCCTGCGTGCGCCGCCGCACATTCCTCAAGTTGTGTAACATCCTGTCGAGACACTGTTTTGTGTTTGTTTATTAATAGGGATATTGCGTGTTTAAAGTTTTCCTTCGGGCTACGGCCCTGATCGCGACGCTGTCGATGACCGGCTGCGTTTCCTACACCGTCACCGGCCCTATCGCCGCCCCGCTCCACCCGGTAGCTGTCAGCAGTCCACGCAGCGCGCAAATCGCTGATGTGACGGTGAGTGCTGCCGACGTTAACGAGGCCAACAAGGCTGCCATCAGCAGTTCCCTGACGGCCCAGATCAGTCAGTACGTGCGCACTGCGGGTTACTTCAAGCAGGTCACCGAGTATCCGGTACGCCTGGGAGAGCAAGACGTAACGCTCAAATTCAACATGACTTCTCTCAAAGGCCATCGCAGCCCGCACCCGGCGTACGTACCCGGCGCGCTGCTGACGCTGACCATCTGGATCTGGGTCAACGGCCCGATCTACGTCGACAGCTTCGAGGTGGCCGGCGACCTGGTGATCGTCGACCGCAACGGTAAAGAGCTGGCCAAGGCCAAGGATTCGATCAAATTCGAACATAACGTCGGGCTTTACAGCGGCCAATATTGGGCACCTTCGATGGGCGGCCAACAGCTGACCAAACTGGTCGGGCAACTGCTCGATACCGCCACTGCCAACTTGGCCAAGCCATAATTTCAAGGAGCGAAGCATGAAAGGATTGATGAAACACAGCCTGGTACTGGCCGCCGTGTTGTTGACCGGTTGCGTGTCGTATTCACAGCACGAACTGCCAGCCGTGCAACCCTGGCCGCCAACCGCTAACACCCCGGCGCAAAAACCCACGGCGTACGTGCACACCACAGCGCAAAACCACGTCAACGGCGGCCCGGGCAACGCTGCGGTCGGCGCCCCGGTGGTGCTGTGGGAAAAGGCCGTGGCCGATTCCTTTCGCGAGTCCAACCGTTTTACGCGGGTGAGCACCGACAAGGTCGACTCGGATATCTACGTGGATGCCACGCTGCATAACAACGAAGAGTACAGCCCGGTGTCGGCGTTCATCACCGGCTTCACGTTCTTCATCATTCCGTCCACGGCGAAGAATATTTTCACCTTGGAGACGGTGTTCAAAGACAAGGATGGCAAGGAACTGGGTCGGGTCAAAAAGAGCGAATCGGTGCGCACCTGGATGCATCTGGTGCTGATCGTAGGCATCCCATTCCAGGCCGATACACGCGAAGTCGTGGAAGCGCTGACGCGCAGTACGCTGGATGAAGCGGTGCAGCGCAAGTTGCTCTGACCTCACACCACTGAAGCAGGCCCAGTGGGGCTTGTTATGTGATGAACAGAAGCTTTTTTGTGGTGAACAGGGGCATTTTTGTGGTGAGCGGGCTTGCCCCGCGCTGGGCTGCGAAGCAGCCCCTGGTACAAACACTGCGTCCTTTCAGACAGAACGCATTGTCTGGCCGTGGGGCCGCTGCGCAGCCCAGCGCGGGGCAAGCCCGCTCACCACAGATCGGTGTTACAGCCTGCTAACCGGTGCAGCGCAAGTTCCTCTAACCTCACCACACTGAAACAGGCCCAGTGGGACTTGTTATGTGATGAACAGAAGCTTTTTTCTGGTGAGCAGGGGCATTTTTGTGGTGAGCGGGCTTGCCCCGCGCTGGGCTGCGAAGCAGCCCCTGGTACAAACACTGCACCTTTTCAGACAGAACGCATTGTCTGGCCTTGGGGCCGCTTCGCAGCCCAGCGCGGGGCAAGCCCGCTCACCACAGATCGGTGTTGCAACCTGCTAACCCGTGCAGCGCAAGTTGCTCTGACCTCACCCCACTGAAGCAGGCCCAGTGGGGCTTGTTATGCGATGAACAGAAGCTTTTTTGTGGTGAACAGGTGCTTTTTTGTAGTGAGCTGGGGCATTTTTGTGGTGAGCGGGCTTGTCCCGCGCTGGGCTGCGAAGCAGCCCCTGGTAAAAACACCGCATCCTTTCAGACAGAACGCATTGTCTGGCATTGGGGCCGCTGCGCAGCCCAGCGCGGGGCAAGCCCGCTCACCACAGATCGGTGTTGCAGCCTGCTAACCGGTGCAGCGCAAGTTGCTCTGACCTCACACCACTGAGGCAGGCCCAGTGGGGCTTGTTATGTGATGAACAGAAGCTTTCTTGTGGTGAACAGGGGCATTTTTGTGGTGAGCGGGCTTGCCCCGCGCTGGGCTGCGAAGCAGCCCCTGTTACAAACACCGCGTCCTTTCAGACAGAACGCATTGCCTGGCCTTGGGGCCGCTGCGCAGCCCAGCGCGGGGCAAGCCCGCTCACCACGGATAGGTCTTGCAACCTGCTAACCGGTGCAGCGCAAGTTGCTCTGATCACAACCAAAGCAGGGCTGATCTGTGGTGAACAGCCTCACCACAAATCAGTATTACGGCCAGACGGTTGCTTAGAACGCGTAGCGTGCTTTGAGCATTACGCCGTCAGCATCAAAACCACTGCGCGCCTGGCGCGTATAGCTGGCGCCCACGCTGAAGTCCGACACCTGATAGTTAACGCCAACACTGGCCTCATAGCTGTCACGCGCCACCGACGCACCGGTCACGGTAAACGCTGAACCACCGGCCACGAAGCTGGAGGTTTGCGCCACGCGATCACCCATCAGGTCGTGATAGGCCATCAAGGTCGCTTCCGGTTGCAGGCTGCCAGCGCCCATCGGCAGGTTGCCCGCCAGACGCACACCGGCGCCCAACTCACCCACTTCATAACGCTGCGAACGCGTGCTCAGTGCGGCCGAGGAGCCTTTCTCGTCGTAGCCATCCATGCGCACGTTGGAATAACGCGCAGCCACCCGTGGCTCGACCACCACCGCTTGCGACGGCTTGAAGCTGTAGCCACCGATCACACTGGCCGACAACACATTGCTGTCGTAGCTGCCCTTGGCCGTGGTACCGGCGATGTGGCGCTTGCTGTCGTTTTCGTTGTGGCCGTAGCTGAGGCTGCCATCGACAAACCAGTCTTGCAGCGACCAGTTGCCATACAGCGACAGTGCGTGCCCCTCGACGTCGGTCTTGTTGCCCAGGTCCGAATGGATATTCGAATTGAGGTAGCTGTAAGCCACGCCCAGGGTCGTGGTGTCGCTCACACGACTGTCCACACCCACCGCCATGCCGCTGCTGTTGGCCGAGTAGCCGTTGTTGCCGCCGCGACCGTCCTGATCCATGTTGCTGCTTAGGCCCTGCACCCACACACCTCCGGCTTTTTTGGCTTCACGCTGCTCGGTGAGGCGGTTGAAGATCGCGCCGTTGACCACGGTCTGCCCGGACAAGGCGATGTCCAACGCGCCACGGTTGACGTCCGGCGCGAGCTGGTCACCAACCCGTGCCAGTTGGTCGGCGGTGCCGGCGTTGGCCAGCGCCTGGAAGACTGCATCGTCTGCGCTGAGACGGCTCAGGACACCGTTCTTGAAGGTATTGACCGCCGTTGCCGACGCACGGCTCGCGCCCACGCCAGAGAGGTCTGTCTCAACTTGCTGGTCAGCCTTGACCGCCACCACGGCCTTGACCGTCTGCGCATCGGACGAGTAGCTGAGCACATTCAGCAACGCAGAAGAGCTGCCCACGGACAGGCCGTTGTCTTGCACGCTGGTGGCTTGCAACAGGGTGTATTGCGTGCCGTCGTTGGTGCTGGCGAAGTCGCCAGGGTTAGCGCTCACAGTCAGCTTCGACGCCTGGGCGAAATTGGCGGCACCGTTGACGGTCAGGTACGGCGTGGTCGGCACGACGCTGTCGGACAGATGCATATCGATGCCCGCGCCGCTGGCGACGTTGAGGTTGCCGGTGATGGCGGTGCCGGGCGCCGACAGGTTCAGCGACCCTGAGTTGACCGACACCGGTGCGATGATGCGGTTGCCGGTGAACCCCGCCTGGCCGTCGATATTCACCGCGCTCAGGTTGAGTACATCGCCAATGATGTCGCCACCGGTCCAGTTCAGGGTTGCCAGGTTGCGCGCATCGATGGCCGTGCCGGCGTTGCTGCGGATTTCGCCGGCTTGCTGGTTGATCTCGAACGATGACGTTTGATCGGGGCCGACCAGAATCGCCGTGCCATCGGCGATGACCGTGCCACGGTTGACGATGCCGCGCGAACCGCTCGCGCTGTTCTGGGCGAAGGTGGCCTCCAGGAACTCAAAGGCATTGGCATTGGTGCCCTTGGCCTCAAGCGTGCCGGTGTTGAGGATGTAATCGATGGTGCCGTTATAAAAAAATATGCCTTTGGCGTCATTGCCGTTGGCAGAAATCAAACCGCTGTTTTCGATACGCAGCGGGCTGGTATCCGTTTCCACTTCGATGCCCCAAGCGCCTTCACCCGTGGCCTTGATAGTGCCGGAGTTGAGGATCTTGCCGCCGATGGTGGTGGGGGTGAAGTTGTCGCGATCCAGCACGATGCCGATCGCGCCTTCGCCGGCCATGTCGATCAGACCAGTGTTGGACACATCGCCGCCGATGGTGGTGCCGTGCAGGTAAATGCCCTCGCCCCCACCGATATAGAACGGCGGCGGTGCAGGCGCCGACGGTGCCGTCGAAATGATCGTGCCGGAGTTGATCACGCTGCCGCCAATGTTGGTCTTGCCGATTTCCAGGCCTTCGTCGCCACCGTTGTTCATCAGGATGTTACCGGCCTGCACCACGTCACCGGTGACAGAGCCCGGGTTGAGGTTGGGCGGGCCAGTCCAGTACATCGGGTCCAGAGCAAAGCCCCGCACGGTGTAGCCGTCGGCATTCAGCGTGATGTCAGCGCGGTTGATCAACGAACCCTGGATATGGGTATCGGCGACACCCAGCCCGGCTGGGGGCGCACTGGTCGGTGTGGTCACTTGGGTGGTTTGCCCGGTGAGGATCAGCGACTCGTTGTAGGTCTCGCTGACAAACTGGGTCTTGCCCGCGCCAAGGTCCACTTCCACCGCGAGCACCTGCGTGCTGATGGCGCCGACCATGATTGCCAACAGGCTTTTCTGGAACTGCTTACGCTTCATTTCAAACTCCATGAACTACAGGTCAAAGCCGCCAACAGGCCCGGCGGCAGTAGGTGTATCGAGTGAGGGATCAACGGATCCAGAGGCATGCCCTCGGCGCGTTTGCGTAATACGCGCGCGCGGCCATTCGCACCGCACAAGGCAGTGGCGAAGAAGGGAATAGGGGGAAAAAGGCTCACATCAATCCTTAATGTTTTTGAAAACGCTGCAGTCCATGCAGCCCGACCGCGTGCCGGTGGGCGCGGTAAAGACCTTCAAATGTACGAAAAGGTTCAGGATTGTGTCGGAAAGTTGTGTAGTCGATCACAATGCGGCGGTGTTTGCGGGGAGCGGGATTCCACTGGGCGGGGGCTTATCGTCCGGCCGTCGTCCACATGGCCACCGGGTTTGGCGACGATTGAGTGAACCGCTCATCTGCTGGCGATTCTGCTGCGCAACGGCTTTGATCGGCTGGATGCGATCAGTCCAGGCTCAATGCCAACCCGGCCTGAGTTAAATCAGGCGGCCGTGGTGCCGCCCATCCCATCATTGCCCACGGCACACGTTGTAGGCCCGGTTCTCGGCGACCTCTTCCATATGCTTGCCGACGATTGAGTTCAGCACCAACAGGCGTTCCGACTTCCCCGTCGGTCGGTAGGCAGGTCCCTGAGCATCACTGTGCAGACTGAAACCGCTGGCGGCCAACGCCTTGACCAGTTGCGTGCGCTTGAGCACATCGCCGTTGCCACGAAAGTCGCTGACAGTCAGAAACACGATGCGGTCTTTCTGCAACAGCCAGACCGGCCGATCACTGGTCTGGCTTTCGAAGATGTAGGCACAGTCCACAACGGCAGCGGAAAAACTGGCCTGGCGAACATAACGCCCACTCTCATACCCCACCAGCGTCACCAGCCCAGGTTGCACCACGGCGATTGCATCCTTTGTCTGGCCGCCCTCCTGAACGCCGTAGTTCGTATAAGCCCAGCGCAACCTTGTGAACTCAGCGGGCGTCGCCTCCAGCGCCAGGTCGGCCCGGATCCGCGCCTGATCTTCCGCACCCCGGTAAGGCAGGCCCTGGCAGCCCGCGAGCGCCGTCAGGCAAAGGAGGATAAAAGCTCTGTACAGCATCTGAAATGTCCTTGTTTGTTGATTGTCAGCCACAGGATTTACCGCCATCAAAACGGTCCGCGAGGCTGCGCACCTGGGCCAGATTGCCGGGTTGGATCATGATGGTATTAGCGTCCAGCAATGCGCGCTCAGGCTCAATCCAAAGCGTGCCGACCAAATAGGCGGCCGCTGCTGCGAGCACCACCACCCCAGCAATCCGACTGACCATAAATCGCAGCGTTGCCCGCGGCGTGCGAGGCTGCTCAAACACAAACGCGAACAACAGCCCGATGGCGCACCACAAAACACCGGCCGCCGCCGAGCCCAACATTGACGCACGCCTATCGAAGTAGACCCAGACCAGCATGAACGCAGTGGCACTGACGGCCATTACCAGCAGGCACAACCCCTGCGCGACTCGACAGCCGATACTCAACGTGCGCGCCAGTGGTGTCGGAATACGGGGATTCATTGATCATCCTTGAAGAGAGAAAATAACTCAGCGCGCCGATTATCCGGGTTGTCGAGGCCAGTCGTCCTGCACATTATAGCGACACACTAGTTTAAATTAAAAAAGCAGTTTCACTTAATAGCTCACCGATCAGAGTTACACCCTAACCAAGAGGTCTCTTCTATTACAGGAACACTAACGGACATTAAAAAACCAAAGCACGAAACCTAAAGCAAATCCAGCCACGGCCATTTGCAGATAGAAAAATACATGCGCCTCCAAGAGGCTAATAATATCCTCACCACCACTCAGCCAATAACCCGCTATCTGAAAAAATGCACACATAGACACTAGCGCTAACGCCGAGGCGCAAGGCAGATAAACGGCTACCCACCAGGGTTCATTTTTTCTCATGGCCACTCCTTGCTATGTAAATACGCTGTCTCCTTTCAACTTTATGCAGAGACGCTAAGTACGACGACACTTCCATACAATTGCATAAGGCAACTCATCATCCAGCGAGTCTAGCGACCGAAAATGATACACCACTGACGCGCTCTCCAAGCTTTTATGAATAAAGGCGCCATCAGACATTATTCGATAAGAAGCATGCTCCATGACGTCACCCATCGCCGTCAATGCTTGTTTTATTTGACTATAGGTCGCCCCTGCCCGCTCAGGTATTAGCACTTCTGGTGGATAACCGAGAGCCATATCATCACTTTCAACTTCTCTGAAACAGGCTCGCCGAAACGCACCCTGACTGGCAGCCCAGTAAAACGAGAGCACCCTCAGCGTGTCCTGTCCGTTCTCATTAATCACATCGGCCAGACAGTATTGAGTGTCTGAAATGCTGTAGACACCCTCATCAATGAGTGAACGGGAGCCCTCGGGTATATCAAGGACATCATCCTGTTTGAATCTAAGCAAGCGAGGCCATTGGATCATCACCGTGACTTCCTGATTTATTTGATAAATTCGTGGTTCCCTGTCAACTAGCAGGGCAATGGGAAAACCACAGGGATCAGACCACTATTAATGTAACCGTGGTCTGACCCCTATTTCAAGGACAGGGAAACTAACATCAAACTTTGACCAACCAAAGAATCCGAGCTAGTTGGACATTCGCGCTACTTGAAGCCCCAACACATTAATTGATAACAATAAATAATCATCAAAAAGTTTGGCGACCGGAGACCGAATCTATTAATCCGACAGGCGGCAGCTGTTTTGATATCGATTCGTCGGAGAACTTAGAAGCTGCCACTAGTTGGCCGCCAAGTTATTGCGCAGTAAATTAGTAATGGGAAATGCAGAAAAGTTCGCGGGGTGGGCCTGGGAATTGGATCGCAATAATCACTATTGGCAGGCTGAAACAGCCGCCGATGAGGGAGTTTCAGCTAATAATTCT
Source organism: Pseudomonas sp. RIT357 (assembly GCF_000632245.1). Lineage (NCBI taxonomy): Bacteria > Pseudomonadati > Pseudomonadota > Gammaproteobacteria > Pseudomonadales > Pseudomonadaceae > Pseudomonas > Pseudomonas sp. RIT357. The sequence goes on along the minus strand of NZ_JFYX01000003.1, from coordinate 43,056 downwards.
ATAACTGACCCACCGCTACCGGTGCATGGATATAGACGCAAATATTAAAGGCTGCCACACGACTCTGTGGTGAGCGGGCTTGCCCCGCGCTGGGTTGCGAAGCAGCCCCATTAAGACCGGCGCGTTTACTCAGTAAAACGGCGGTGGCAGGTTTTAGGGCGGCTTCGCAGCCCAGCGCGGGGCAAGTCCGTTCACTTCAGAGTTATGGGTCGGCCTTTAGGCGTTGTTTAGCGCACTAGCTGGCGTCTTTGTTCTGGACAGCGCCAGGTACCAAGGTCAATCCAGGTTTCTCCACGTCACGAGAGACATGGGATTTCACTTCTGACACGCCGCCCTCTTCGTCGTTATGAATCACCAGCACGCCTGGCCGGCGCAGTTGCTCCAGGTCGCCTTCTGCCAGGCTGAAGCTTTCGCTCAGGCTCTTATCGCTGAGGGCCTTGGCCTGGGCGCGACGCTGGGCGAACTTGCGCCCCTTGCGCTGCTGGTAGCGTGCCCAACTGACTAGGATCACGGCGTTGAACAACGCGATCCAGAGGTAGATCTGCAAGGTGTTGAGCGCCGCAAAAATCGGCGCGTCAATGCGCGGGCCGCCGTGGGTATCCAGCATCGAGGTAATCCCTCGCGCCAGCAGCCAAACCAATCCGGCCCAGGCCATCAGGGTCAACACCACGTCGATGATCCACATGACGGTACTTTGGCGAGTTCTGACCAGTTTCATGATCACGCCTCCTCTTCAACAGGTTTGATGCCACGGTCCGGGCTGACCCAGCGCGCGCGCTTCTGGTGCTGGTTGAACAGCACCTTGGGGAAACTGACCAGGGTGGTGAACAGACTGACCAGCCAGAACACCATCGGGTACCACACGGTCCAGAACAGGGTTTTCCACAGGTCTTTCTCGTAGCGGCGGTCGATCAGGATGCTCACGGCAAATTGCAGCAGGCATACCATCGCCAACACCAGGCCGGTAAACGCGGGCGGCATCAGTGAGTCCACCGCGATCGCCTGGGGCAGCGGCGTGAATTTGCCCACGCCCCAAAAGATGACCGACAGCATGAAAGTGAACGCCCAACCGGTGGACAGGCAGTATTCGAACAACAGCGGCCACAGGTAGCGGTGACGCCATTGCCAGATGCCACGGATGTTTTTGAACAGTACTTCGGCGCCACCCTGGGCCCAGCGCAGCCGTTGTTTCCAGAGGCCGCCGACGGTTTCGGGCATCAGAATCCAGCACAGCGCGCGGGGCTCGTAGAAGATGCTCCAGTGGTCGAGTTGCAGCTTCCAACTGACGTCGATGTCCTCGGTGATCATGTCGGTGGACCAGTAGTCGATGCGGTCCAGCGCCTTTTTACGAAACGCCACCACCACACCCGACACGGTGAAGATCCGACCAAACACTCGTTGCGTGCGCTTGATCAAGCCAATGATCGACGAGAACTCGCCCACCTGCACGCGGCCGATCAAGGTCGAGCGTGTGCGGATACGAGGGTTGCCGGTCACGGCACCCAAGCGCGGGTTGTCGAGCATCGGCGCGACCATATAAGCCGCCGCGTTTTTATCGAGCAATGCATCACCGTCGATGCACACCAGGTATTCACTGCGCGCCGCCACGGCGCCCATGCGCAAGGCCACGGCCTTGCCCTGGTTCTGCGCCAGGTGCAGCACCCGCAGGCGTGGATGCTCCAGCGCCAGGGCGTCGAGCACTGCGGCGGTGTTGTCTTTGGAACCGTCGTTGACCGCGATCACTTCGATGTTCGGGTACATCTGACCGAGGGCCGCATGAATGGTGTCGGCGGCGTTATCACCCTCGTTGTAGCAAGGGATGATGATCGAGATCAGCGGGTTGCCGGCCAGGGTCGGCGCCGGGGTGTCTTCTTCCCAGGGCCAGTGGCGCTCCCAGTGCAGCCAGAAGTACAAGCCGCCGGAGATCCACAGCGCCGACATGAACAGCGGGTAGAAAAACACGAAGTCCATCAGGAACTGCCCGGTGACCAGGAAGATCAGTCCCAGGGGCACGCCTAATACCAGTGCCAGCACGAATAAAGCCAGGATTCTGTCGAACATGGTCAAGGGTTCCATTGGTTGGAAAGGGCCGGACGCACAGTCTTCAGGTCCGGGGAGTTTTCCAGGAAATTGTCCGGGTAGTAGCCAAAACTCGTGACACCCTGGCGCTTGAGTACACCCATCCATTCAGCCATTTGCTCGGCGGACAGGTCGGGGGCTGCCGGGGTGCGCCAGTCTTTGGCTTGCAGTTCGAATACCGTTCGCTGCATCGCACCGGGGCGGGCTTTGACCGTCGCCACCAGTTTCTCCAGCCAGGCGTTGGAGTTCTTCAGCGTCTCCCCTTCCATCAGCGGCATGGCCATGGGCGCGGTCCAGTCGTAGGTCTGGAGGAAATCGTCGAGGTTCTGCGCGAACCAGGCTTCGCTTTCTGGGTTGAGCATCGGCTGCGCGAAGATGTTGCGCGCGGTCAGCACCTGCGGCCCAGAGATAGCGCGGACCTTGGCGGTCAGCTCCTTGGTGAAGTCGATCAGGTAGCGGCTCTTGAAGCGCGTCCAGCGCTGCATCACCGCAGGGTCGGCGCGCAGGGCCTCGATGCTGCCCGGCAGGCCGTTGGCAGCATAGGCCTTGAGCGCGGCGGGGCTGGCGTCTTCGAAGTCCGAGAACACCGCATCGTCGTGGTACAGCACACCGTCGATGGCACTGTTGCGCGCCAGGTCTTCATAGATCTCGCCAATGATTTTGCGCACTTGCGGGTCGAACGGCGACAGGCGTTTGTATTGATCCGGGTCGATGCCCACTTTGCCGGTTTCCGGGTCCCAGCGCGTCACACGCGGCAGCTTGGGATCAAGGGCGAAACTCAGCACTGGCATCCAGGCATACACGCTGGCATGGGCACGGGTGTGCAGTTGCCAGGCGACGCGGTTGAACAGGTCGGCGCGCACTGGCAGGTGGCGGTTGGGGAAGTACAGCGAGCGGACCAGGCCGTCACCCTTGGGGTCGGCGAAGGCTTGCAGGAACACCGTGCCGGCGCCCATGTCCACCACGCGCTGCACCAACTGGTCGAGGTTGCGCGCCTGTTGGGCCGGGTCCGGGTCGTAGACGTTATCCAGGTCCACATGCAACACCCGCAGCGGTGCCGGGGTTTGCACAGCGACGATGCTGTTGGCGAAATGCTCGCCGTCCGGGTCGGAGGCCACCAGAAAGCGCGGGCTGTTCATCAGGTCATCGGAGCTGTCGAGGCCGTCTTCCAAGGTCAGGGCCATTTGGTAGCCCTGCTCGCCAACGATGGCCAGCGAGGTGCCTTTGGCGGCGCCGTACGGCCATACCCAGACCCGTGGTTTCTTGCCGGTCACGGTTTGGATCTTGTTGGAGATCGCGACCACATCCGCACGCAACCGCGCATCGAACTGGGCCTGGCTTTCATAACGACCGGTGGCCGGGTCATAACGCAGGGAAGTCGCAGCTGGCTCCAGGTTGCCCTGGGGGTTGGCCAGGATGCCTTTGTGATTGGCATCGGTGTGCGCGGCGATTTCCACCAGGCCGGACTGGGACACTTCGCGAATCTGCTGCCAGGTCAGGAACTCACCACGCGGCCGGGGTGAACCGGCAAAATCCACCGGCTGGTTGAGCGGTGTGTCGATCCAGCTGCCCACCGGCGCCAGCAACGCCGGCCAGTGGTAGGCGCGCAGAATAGGCAGCACGCGGGTGTAGAAGCTCGAATAGCCGTCGTCGAAGCTGAGCATGATTGCTTTGGGCGGCAATGCCGGGCCGCCACGGCGGGCGGCCAGGATCTGATCAACGCTGACTGCCTGGTAGCCGTTCTCGCGCAACCAAGCCAACTGCTCGATCAAACGCTCGGTACGCACCGCCACCACGGCCTGGTCAGGATCACGATCCGACACATCGTGGTAGGCAATGCCCAGGAAGTGGTTTTTCGGCCACGCCTGTTCGTTGAGCGGTGTCGGCCGCTCGGCGGGTGGAGTGAAAGGTGCGGGTTGCTGGGCGCAGGCACTGGCCAGCAATACGCCCAGAACCAACAAGCAACGGCTGAGGAAGGTCATGGTCAGGCTCTTTTAGAAACGGTAAGTGAGGTCGACGAGCAGGCGCAGATCGCGTTCGCGATCACCGTCGTAAGGTCGGCTGATCAGGCTCAGGTTGGCGCCAGCGTCGAGTACATCGTTCCAGCGATAGCGTTGGCCGTAGCCGATCAACGCCATGCCGCCGGTGGAGTAATCGCGCTGGCTATAGGTACCCGCACCGACCTGGAACTGCTGACTCCACTGGGTCTCGTAGCGGTGATAGAGCACATGGTTGATGTTGATGACGGGCAGCACGGTCAAATCCGACTTCGGATTGAAGTACACCGTGTCTTCCTTGCTGTTGCGGCTGGCGCCGACTTCCAGGCCCAGGTCCACTTGCACTCGCGGCGAGCTGTAGAGGCCTTCGCGGCCGCTGAGCAAGGCTTCGAAGCGGTCGTTGCCGTCGCTGAAGTGGGACGGGCTGAGGGTCAGTTTCCACTCGCGGCTTTCGTTGGCGCGCCAGCGAATAAAACCGCTGCCGCCGTTGGCGGTGATGCCATCATTCAGCGCGCGCAACGGCGTGGTGCTCAGCAGGTAGCCGAGGCTGCCGCCGTATTGCCAGTTGTCGTTGATGTCGCGGGCAATCGAGATCGCGGCGCCTTGTTTGGAGCCATCGCCGTAGGAATGGTTGGATACCTCGGCTTCGATGGTCATGTCACGGGTGCGCCGCTCCACGCCGACAACCTGCCAACGATGCTGGCCGGTACCCTCTTCGAAATCTGCGCGGGCATAGCCGGCACCGGCAAACAGGCGCCAGTCTTCGTCGATAGGCGGCGTGTAGAGACGGCTTTCGATGCCCCAGTCACGGCTCCCCGACACCGCACCCGCTTCGCTGTCGTTACCGCCGCCGAAGCTTTTACCCGTGTAGGCCTCGACGCGCAGCTCGGCCATGTCATGCACATCGCGCAGGCGGCTGAGGCGCTGCACCTGACGGTTATCCGGGTTGCGCGCAACCACGTCGTCGGTGAGCACGTCGAGCTGGCGCCACTCCTGCAGGTCCATGGCGGTGTAGGCCTGGCTCACTTCCAGGCCGATGTCGCGCGGGGCCTGGGCTTCGGTTTCCTTGAGAATGCCTTCGGCGCGCCGGGGCAGATCGCGGGCGCGGTACATGTCAGCCTGGGCCAGACGCAGGCCGACGTTGCCCGGTGCTTTTGCTACCAGCGCTTCCAAACCGGCTTCGCTGCCCGGCAGGTCGCCACCGTAGACGCCGGCCTGGGCCGACAGTTGCTGGGCGTCCATCCACGCGTCGTTGGGGTTGCCGATGGGCAAGCCCTTGAGTTCGACCCGAGGGTTCTGGCTGTTGGCGAGTCCTTTGGCGACCTCGTTGGCATCCTCGCCTTTGTCGCTTTCCTGCAACGCGTAGAACAGCGCGGTGGTGTCTTCGACCCGATCTTCGGGCTCCGCGTCGGTGGCGCTCAGCGCCTGGCGATACAGCGGCTCGGCTTTTTCCGGCTGGCGCTGGTCGAGGTAGGACGCGGCCACCCAACGCACGGCGTAGGTAGGCAGTTGCACACCTTCGGCCTTAAGCGTTTCGTACTCGCGAATCACCTCGGCGGTACGTGCACGCGCCTTGAGTGCACCCAGGCGGTCGATGCGCCAGCGCACCACATCGTCATGGGCGGTGGCGTCCGGGGTCCAGCGAGCGAGCAGTTTGTCGTAGTCCGCCAGGGCGCGGTCGGCAATCACATAGCGTTCTTTTTCGCTGCGCGTGGCGAACTCGGCCATGCGCACCCGTTCGGCGGCGAGGTCACCTTCGAGGCGGCGCTGGGTCACCGGGTCCAGCAGGCCCGGACGCTGGGCCGACAGGCGCAAAGCGGCTTCCGGCAAGCGAGCCTTTTGCAGGGCGACGATGTATTCGCGGGCGACTTCAGGCTTGTCGCCAGCACGGATAAACGCCTGATCGAATTCAAACAGCGCGTCGTAGTTCAAGCCGGCGCGGGTCAGCGCATACCCCAGGGCCATGCGCCGGTTGGGGTCGTCTGGCTTGGCGGCCACCAGCGCGCGGGTGCGTTGCACGGCTTCATTGGCTTTGCCGCCGTCAGCCTGGGTCAGGGCCAGGCCCAGTTGCAGGTCGACGTTATTTGGTTCACGCAGCAGCGCCTGGCGATAGGTCGCCTCAGCCTGGGGCCACTGCTTTTGATTGCGATAGGTGCGCGCCACGGTGGCGAGCGCCTGGGTACTGAGGTTGCGATGTTTACCCTCAGCTTCGTACACCTTCAGCACTTCGGCGTCCTGCCCGGCCCAACCGGCGATCACCACATGATCGCTGACCTGGCCTGGCGTCTGGCGCTCGGCAGACAGCTGACGCAATTGCGTAAGGGCGGGTGTGAAGTTGCCGTTGCGCGCCTGGATAATCAGCGCGTCATAGGCCGGATCGGCCATGGCGAAAGTGGGCATCAACAGCTGGCTGCATAAAGCTGCCCCGATGAGCAGTCGCAACCGGCCTGATGCACTGAGTGGTAGGTTTCGCAACATATCGTGAGCTTCCTTACACACGGAAAGCTGTAACGATAGGTGATCCTGAGCGACATGCTACAGGGTGCCGGCGTCTAATGACCCGGCCTAGCTTTCCTGTGTGAACTATCTCTTAGGAAAGTAGGGAGAAGACCAATTCAGAACAATTGTTCAGAATTGATGGGTAGCCGCTGAGTCGGGCCTGCACAAAACAAATGTGGGAGCGGGCTTGCTCGCGAATACGCAGTGGTGACTGATCCACTGCATTCGCGGGCAAGCCCGCTCCCACATTTTGACTGCATTTCAAGCAGCCTCACGAAGAGGCCGGGTGTTGAGGCGTTACTGTGCGCCGCTGACCGCACCGACTTTGGCCATTACAAAACCAATGAATTGCTCGACGGTCATCTTCTGGCCGTTGAACGTCACTTCATTGTTGGCGTAGTGCAGCTTGGAGACCACGTCGCTACCGACCAAAGTTGCCAACTGCGTGCCAACCGCCATGCCGCTGACCATCTCGGCGGCCATCTGGGATTGCTGCTCGATGGCTTTAGGGTCGGTCACGCCACCGAGTTGGGCTTGCAGTGCGGAAACGTCAGCGATCATCGGCTTGGAAAGGGTCAGATTGGCATCCAGCAGCGCAATCATCTGCTTGCCCAGCTCAACTGGCGGCAGTTCCATGGACACCGGTTTAGCCAGGTCTACCAGCAGGCTGAACTTGCTTTCACCGTGGGTGGTTTTCAGCGACAGGTTTTCCACAGCCACTTGCGGCTTGGCAGCCAGGACCTGATTGACGTTGGCTTCAGCCAGGGCTTGCTCGGCTTCAGTCAGTTGCAGCTCGGGGGCAGGCTGGTTGGCGGCGGCGGCGGCTTGCACGGGTTGCATCTTGTCCTGGTACAGCTTGGTCAGCACCAGCATGGCCGGGATGTCGACATTCTTCATGCTCACGGCCAAGGCCGCCGAACCTACAGGTTTACCCTGGTAGCCGATCTCGTCGATCTTGTAGTCGACACGGCCGGCCAGGTTGTTGTCCTTGGTTTCGCTGGAGTCTTTCTGCTCGAAGCCTTTGACGGTCAGCACGGCTTTCTGCGGGCCGAAGGTGAACTTGCTGTCGGTCAGCTCAACGGTGTTTTGCCCGGTGTAGAAGCCGAAGGTGGATTTTTCCAGGTTGCTGGCGATGGTCAACCCAGACAGCTCAGCTTCGAAGTGTTCGCCCTTGGCGTCTACCGCGGCGACCTTGACGCTGTTCATGAAGCCGTCGGCCTTGACCTTCTGGCCTTCGGCAGTGCTGTCGAAATTCATGTTTGCGCCGGAGAAGCTCACCGAAGACGTATCGTCCTTGAACTCCAGGGGCAGCAATTCGATATTGCCGTTGACCGAACGGGTGTAACCAATGTTGGCCACGCCTTTGAGTGGAGATACGTCTTTGGCGGCGGCGAACCACTTCTCGGTGGTGGCGTTCTTTTCCAGCTCGTAGTGACTGGTGGCCATGACCGGCAGCCACTTGAGTGTCACCAGGCGCGAGAACGGCAGCGGGCCGTGTTCGATATGGTCGACGAACAGCAGTTCCGGATTAGGGTTTTCTTCGCCGAAGACCGAACCCTGGCCTTTCAAGCGGTAATGGGCGGTGCTGCTGAACACGCCACGGTCCAGGGAGACCAGCTCCAGGGCCACAGTGCCATCGACGCCGGCCATGGAGGTCTGCAGTTCCTTGTTGGCGTTCTGGATCGCGGTTTGCAGCACTGGCTCCAGTTGTTTACCGGTGTACCAGGCGCCGCCTGCACTGACGACGCCTACGGCGACAACAAAACCCAAAAGAACGACTGCTGGCTTATTCATGAAGTGACCTGATCAAATCCTGTGAGAAGTGGGCTGTCTTCCTTGAACCCCGATGGGGTTGGCTCAAGCCCGCCGAAAACGGGGGAAGATTAGCACTGGCGGCCGCGAAGGGCCCAGATTTCTCAGAGGTTCAGGCGAGCAGTTGGTTCACGAGTATTCCAGTTCGATCTCGTCGAGTTGGTGATCGAAACTCTTCAGCCGCGCCGTCCAGGTGTACACCAACACCTCAAATTCGCGGTGTATCACCGCGTTGCCGGGGGTATCGGCCTTGGGGTCGCAGAAGTCCAGTTGGTAGCGTTCGCGGGCCATCTGCGTCGCGACGTCAGACAATTCACGCGCATTGTTAAGCCAATGCCTACCATCGGCGACCTGCTGATCGAGGGCCACGCACTGTTTTTTCAGGACTTCGAGGCTTTTTTCCAGGGGGGTGCCGGTGAGGTCGCCCATGACTTCCTGGAAGGTGCGACCCGGCTGCCAGTAGCTGCCCCAGAAATAACGATCGAACACGGTTTCCACACGCCGCAGCGCGACCTTGGTGTCCCAGATCGCCACGCGGGTCTTGCCTTGTTCGAGAAGTTTTTTCTTGATCCGTTGATTTTGGTAGGAGGCCCAGGCCACCACGCCGATGGACAAGGTGCCGATCACCAGGCAGGCGCTGTCGAGAAAGACCATGGCCTTGTCGAGCTGGTGGGCGAGCATGACGCCGTAGAAATACGCGGCCGATAACAGCACCAGTGCGAGGAGCACGCACCAGAAAGCGGGAGCATAAGGGTTTTTCATTATTGGAATCCCCATGAGCAAACGCGAGCAGTGTCAGGTAGGCCATCACGGCGGCCCACCTGACAAAGCATAGCTACCCGCTCAGGGTTTGCCGGGCTGTGACGCTTGCGTTCGTCCGCTTTCCCAACCGCCGCCCAGGGCCAGGAACAGATCGATCTGGCTCATGGCGACCTGGGTATTTGCCGCCGCCAATTGCGCACGCACATCGGTGTAAGTGCGGGTGGCTTGCAGGTCGGCCAGGAACGACGCGCGGCCGGCCTGGAAGAAGCGATGGGTCTGCCCCGCCGCTTCCTTGGCCGACTCGCCGGCTTCGGCCAACGCATCACGGCGTTGCAGTTGCGCGGTGTATTGCGCCAGACCGGTCTGGGTTTCGCGAATGGCGTTGAGCACCACCCCATCGAAATGCGCCAGGGCGCCCTGGGTGGCGGCTTCGGCTTCGTGGACGCGGGCCCGGGCGCCGTTGGTCGGCACGGTCCAGCTGATCATCGGGCCAAAACCCCAGCGGTTGGTCGCAGGCGTGCCGAGGTTGTCGAGCAAGCCGACGGTGCCTACGGTGGCGCCGATGGCGATGTCTGGGTACAGGGCGCCGGTGGCCACGCCGATACGTGCGGTGGCAGCGGCCAATTGGCGTTCGGCCTGGCGCACATCGGGACGCCGCTTGAGCAGCGCCGCGCCGTCACCCACTGGCAACAACTGGGCAATGTGCGGCAGCTCGGCGCAGTTGCCGGTGCCCGCCGGCAGTTGGTCCAACGGCTTGGCCAGCAGCATCGACAGACGGAACAGCCCGGCCTGGCGCGCAGCTTCGTAGCGCGGCATGTCGGCGCGAAGGGATTTGTACTGGGTTTGCGAGCGGGTGACCTGGGTTTCATCGCCACGGCCGGCGTCACGCAGGCGTTGGGTCAGCTTGGTGCTCTGGGCTTGCAAGTCCAGGGACTCGTTGGCAATCGCCAGCTCTTCGTTGGCCGCACACACCTGGGTGTAGGAACGCACCACATCGGCCACTAGGGTGATGCGCGCGATATCGGCAGCGGCCTGAGCGGCATCGGCGCTGGCCTGGGCGCTTTCGATGCCCCGTTGCAAGGTGCCGAACAGATCGAATTGATACGAGGTGGTAGTGCCGACGCTGCCGATGTTACCCACCGGCACTTTGTCGGCCAGCAAAAATGCTTCGCCGGACTCCTGCAGGCGCTGCGCCTCAGCCTTGGCGCCGAGGCTCCAGCCGCCGGCGGATTCAGCCTGTTGGGTCTGGAACCGCGCGCGCTGCAAATTGGCAGCGGCCACGCGCAAGTCGGTGTTGGACGCCATGGCCTGGCGCACCAGCTCATCCAGGCGCGGGTCTTTGTACAGTTTCCACCAGTCGGTCGGCACCGGTGCTGACACCACGTTGGCGCCCTCGCCAGCGAGTTGCCCTTGCAGGTCGCCACGGTTGACCGCGGCCTTGTCCGGCAACTGGTAGTCCGGGCCTACCACTTGGCAGGCCGACAGCAGCAAACCCAACGCGGCGGTTGCCAACAGTTGCTTCATGGCGTGGCTCCGTCATCGGGCTTGTCGCCAATGATCGACACCGTGGCCGTACGCCCGGCGATCATGCGGAAGTCCGCCGGCACGTCGTCAAAGGCGATGCGTACCGGAATGCGCTGGGCCAGGCGCACCCAGCTAAACGCCGGGTTGACGTTGGGCAACAGGTTGGAGCCGCTGCTGCGGTCGCGATCTTCGATACCGGCGACGATGCTCTGCACGTGGCCGCGCAAGCGAGCGTTATCGCCGATCACGCGGATATCCACCGCCATGCCGACGTGGATGCCGTCGAGTTTGGTCTCTTCGAAATAGCCGTCGATATGGAAGGAATTGCTGTCCACCACTGACAGGACCGGCCGGCCGGCGGTGACGAATTCCTGGTTACGCGGCGCCCGGTCGTTGACGTAGCCGTCCACCGGGCTGCGGATTACTGAGCGATCCAGGTTCAGTTGGGCCGAATCCACCGTCACTTGCGCTTCAGCCAGGGCCGACTGGGCACGGGCCACGCGGGACTGGCTTTCTTCCAGTTGCTCGCTGGGCACCAGGTTGCCGAGGCCACGGTTACGCTTGTACTCGCGCTGGGCCTGGGCCAGGGTTTCCTGGCGGTCGGCCACGGCGGCCTGGGCTTGGCGCAGGGCCAGCTTGAAGCGGTCCTGGTCGACGGCAAACAGCACCTGGCCCTTGGTCACCAACTGGTTGTCGCGCACGTCCACGCGCTGGATCAGCCCGGACACGTCCGGGGCGATCTGCACGATGTCGGCACGGATGTGCCCGTCGCGGGTCCAGGGCGCAAACATGTAGTACATGACCATGCGCCACACAACGACGACCGCGAAGCTCACGATCAGCAGCGTCAGGACTACACGGCCGATGGTCAAAAAAGGTTTTTTCATGTCATCAGGTATCGACTGAGTGAGTCCACCGCGCCCAGCAACAGCGCGTAGAGCCCCACATTGAACAACGCCCGGTGCCAGACCAGGCGATAGAAGTGCATGCGCGTCAACAGCCCGTGCACCACCAGAAACAACACGTACGTAATGCCCATCAGCACCAGCAGCGTGGGCAGGAACACCCCGCTGATATCCAGATCACCGATCATAAAGGCGCTCCATCAGGCAGCGGCGCCTCCATCTCGGTGCCGCCAATAAATTCGACGCCAGGCAACAACGCCAGTCGCAGGCCGGCCAGGGCGTGCAACAGGTGCAGGCGAGTATCGTCCTCGTCTTGCAGACCCTGGCCGTTGAGGGCGCGGCGTGTGCGGTCGAGGGTCATCAGCAGACCGCTGGGCGCGGGCAAGCGTTCACCCGCCTTGAGGCAGGCCTTGAAGTAAGCGCCCACCCCTTCGACGACCTGGTTGAGCAACACCCGTGGCACTCCAAGGATGCGCGGCGAGTACGCCAGCAGGTCGAGCAGGTTCAGCGCCACGCGCAAATCGCGCAGGGCGATGCCGGTGTCCTGGCCGGTGAGTGCCAGGCGCGGCAGGTGCTGCATGAGGCGATCGAGCATCTGCACGGCGAGGTGTCGGTGTTCGGCCAGGGTTGCGGGCTCGGTGAGGCCGACGATGTCACGCCAGCTGAAACGGGTCAGGCGCTTGGCGGCGAATTCGGCGCCGAAAGGCCGCGCAACCAATGTCCACACAAACGCAAACAGCAGGCCCACGGGGCCGGCGAGGTTGACGTTGGCGAAGTTGAGAAAGTCCGCGTCGTAGGCACCCTGGATGCTGATGAACGACGAGGTGTTCACCAACGTCAGCAACATGCCCAGGTAGAAGCGCGGCTGCACAGTAAGGGTACCGATGCAGATGAACGGCACCGCAAACGCCAGCACCAGCATCGGGAAATCGTGCAGGTTGGGCAGCACCAGAAACAGGTACAGGCTGGCGAACAGCACCGACATGGCGGTCCAGAAAAAGAACCGATAGATCTGTGGCGCCGGATCGTCCATCGAGGCGAAGAAGCTGCACGCCACGGCGGCCAGAATCACCGCGCTGCCGCCGTCGGTCCAGCCCAGCAGAATCCACAGCACCGAGGCGACGATGATCGCGGTGACGGTAGAAAACGCCGAATAGAACATCAGACCACGGTCAAGGAATGGCGTGAGCCGCCCCAGGCGCCAGTGACGATACACGGCGCGCCAGCTGTCCTGGCTTTCACACTGGATGGCCGCTTGCAGGCTGCGGCAGTCTTGCCACAGGTCGATCCATTCGCCCAGGCGATACAGCGCGTTGGAAAACAGCAGGGTGTGGCGGTCGTCCAGCGCCTCGCCTTGGGGTTGCAGGGCGTCGACCTGGTCACGCAGGGCGCGCCAGCTTTCCAACGGTGCACTTTGTTGAGTGTTTTCCAGCCACTGGCTTGTGGCTTCCAGAATCGGCTGGATGCGGTCGAGAAATTCCGGCGCCCGATGTTCGATGGCGTAGAGCGCATCGTCGAGGGCATCCACCACCGGCAGCAGGTGGATCATGCGCCCGCGCAGTTCCTTGGTGTTGCGCACCGTTTGCGGCCGCGCGCCTTCGTGAGGCAACTGGCCGATCATCAATTCGAGGGTGTTGAAGGTGGCGACCATGCCGCTGCGCAAAGTGCTGACTTCTTCACGCTGCACATTGCGCGTCAGAAAGCGTTGGCTGTAGACCTGAGCATCGGCAAACCACTTGGCCACCGAGCCATCGAACACGGGCATCAGGCGGCGCGGCCAGAACATCGCCCCCACTACGGCGGCGACCGCAATACCGAGGAAGATTTCTTCGGTTCGCGCCTCGGCCACATCCCATACCGCCAACGGGTTATCCACCACCGGCAGGGCGATCAGCGGCAAGGTGTAGCCAGCGAGCATCAAGGCATAGTTGTTGGCGGTGCGCAGGTGCATCGACAGGAACAGCAAAGTGCCCGTCCACAGTGCGATCACCACCACCAAAATGTACGGCGACTGCACGAACATCGGCACAAAAAACACCGCCGCCGCCGCGCCCATCAAGGTGCCGATGGCGCGGTACAGGGCCTTGGAACTGGTGGGGCCGACAAACGGGCTGGAGACGATGTACACCGTGGCCATCGCCCAGTACGGACGCGGCATTTGCATCAGCATGGCGATATAGAGCGCGATCATCGACGCGGCGAAAGTACGCACGCCGTAGAACCAGTCGCGGGCCGGCGGAAAACCGGTAAAGAATCCGTTCAAAGCGTCGCTGCCTCAAAGGCCCGCAGCACACGCAGCGCGGCTTCCATATCGGTGGAGTCGATGTCCGCCAGCACTTCACGGCGCAGGCGCACCAATTGGACTTCCACCGCTTGCACCAGCTCACGGCCACGCTCGGTGAGGCTCAAGGCCTTGGCGCGACGGTCGTGGACATCTTCGGTGCGGCATACGTAGCCGTCACTGCACAGGCGATCGAGCAGGCGCACCAGGGATGGGCTCTCCATACCGGATGCCTGGGCAACTTTGACCTGGTGCACACCGTCGCCCAAGCGGCCGATCATCAACAGCGGCACGGCGCAGGCTTCGGAGATGCCATAGCTCACCAGCGTGGTCTGGCAGATTTTGCGCCAATTACGGGCGCCCACCACCATGCTGCTGCTGAGGTTCATCTGGAGTTGTTCGAGGGATTGGGGCACTGGATAGTTCGCATACAGTTAGTTTGCTAACTATCAATATGGTGGAAGGAGGAGGATGCGTCAAGTTTTGAAACAATTTTGCGGATGTGTGGAAGGGTATGGGATGAGTAAAGCGGATTTTTGGCTGGCCATCCGCACGAACGCGATATCTGCCACACCGCCCTTCAAGATTTTTTGCCCCATCGCCAGACACTCCAGACCTTCACTCCTTCGGAAACGACCACTAACACGGCCATCAACACCAGGTTGTAATCGCGAAAAAGTTGAGCGCCTACAAGCAACAGCGAAACGGAAGGCACAATAAAAGCCAATCGGAAGGGAGTTTGAACGTAGACAACCCACTTAACGCTCTCACGGCCAAGAAAAAACAATACGCAGGAGATGACAATGGAAACTTGCAACAGCATGGCAAAAACGAACATGTAGAACTGCACCACACTGTGCTCACGCAGCAGCCATGACGCATTCTCAATATCGCTTAAATAAGGAATTCTTCCTCCCATTACACTGGTGACTGCATATCGAATCAAAAGAAAAGCATCCATGGCTCCCCAAAACCAAAAAACACGCTTGCGCATCACGTTTCTTCTTCCTTGTATTCATAGGCCACATCCGGCGTGACAGGCTGCCAATACCACGACTTACCACCGACCTGCCAGTTGTCGTCTCCCTCCAGATAACGTTGTTTTATATGCCGTAGTTCTCCATATCTACGTTCAACTGATTGGTGGCCAAGCTGATCATCCCCACTGTCCAGCCTTACCCATCGCTGGGTCATAACTCGTGTGGTGTTTGCGAGATCTTTCCCATCCGATAAAAATACCCGCCCTTCATCACCTGCGGAAATTAAGCGATTGGCGGTGAGGATAGCGGTATTTTTGATGCCGTCGTAATCGACGCTTACCTTCTCCCACTTGCCGGGCCCGACATACAGTCGACGCCCCATTAAGTGTCCGTACTTGACGCGACACTCCCTGCTTAAAGGGAGAAAAGGACGGTCCATCACAAATAACCAATCACCGGCGGCCAGCTTCTCCAAAACGCGCCGTTGGTCTTTTTCTGCGGAGCAGCAGGCAGAAGAGATATTGCACTGCCTAAGCAATTCGCTCAGTCCAGGCAACGTATAAGGAACGCGAAAAAATTCCCTGATACTTATTCGCGCAAAATAGGGACTTTCGATTTTTCCGAGATCATATTTCTCAATTTCGTCGTGAGGGATCAGACGTTTCATATAGCGTCCAGAGGAGAGAGTCAGCGCCTATTAGTAACGGGGCGCTCCCTCTGGCCACTATCGTCCACTTCCGCTTAGTCGATAGGATTCTTCCTAGCCTCGCCCACCCCTCAACATCAAGTTCAACTCATCCACAACTTCAGCCCAATCCGCATCCTCCAGAATCTCCTCACGCAAAAACGCCCGTTGACTGCCCGTCCAGAAAAACGCGTCCGCCAGATGCAGCTCAGACTTGAGTGGCGAGTGAACGGACACAAACTTTTCGATGCTCACCGGGTCATCCGGCAGGCCCAGCTGTTTGAACAATGACGACAAGCTATGGACAGGCGATTCCATGATGAACTCCTGATAAAGGCGGTTGAAACGAGTCTAGCGGCAGCCCTCGGGTTGCGCCGATGGCGCGTTGCACAGCACGAACAACCGCGCCCTGGCGCCACCACCGTCCTGGCGGCTGAGTTCGCGCCAGCCCGCAGGCAGTGGGGCGAAATCGTCCGGGGCTTCGTTGCTGCTGATCAGCCAAACGCGGCGGGTGCCTTCGGGCAATGCCGACAAGTGGTCGAGGTATATACGACCACCGTCCTGGTCCACCAGGGTGCCGAAGCCGTAGGCGTTGGGACGGGTCGGCGTGCCATCGGGTTTTGGCGGGGTGTAGAGCTGCAACTGGGCATCGGTCTGGTCGTAATACACGTAGCTGAGGTACCACATCATGTCGCTGAGCACGATGCGGTCGTCTTCCTGGTAGTTACGGTTCACGAATTCCACGGGCACGTTGAACTGGTCGTGTTCATCCACAGCGAAGTTGTTCTTCAGCCCCACCAGCTCCACGCCCACAAACAGTACAAACACCGCCGCACCAAGCCACGACAAACGGTCGATGGCCAGCGCCAGCAGGATCGGCAAAGCCAGGGCGTACACCGTGAGATACCGCTCGATAAACACCGGTGAAATAAACGACACGGCGTAGACCAGCAGCAGCGGCAGCAGAAAGAACAACGCCAGCAGGCTCGCCGGTCGATAGCGCTCGCGGTCGCGCCAGGCGGTCACCACGACGACCGCGACCAGCAGCAACGGAAACAGCCAGAACAGCGGCGGCCAGAAACCAACACCTTCATCCTGCAGCACGAACTGCCAGATCATCGACGGCAGGGACAGCAGGTTGACCGGTTCTTCCCAGCCAATGTCACCGCCCACTTTGAGCTGGTCGACGTGTTGCACCAGGTCCAGCAAGTTCGGCAACCAGGGCAGGTACAGCAACACAATCACGACATTGGCGCCCCACCACGCCGGGCGCTTGATCAAACGCTGACCGGGGGCGGCACTCAACAGCCCCAGGTACGCCCAATGCACCAGCACGCACAGTGCCGTGAAGTAGTGGGTATAAAACCCGGCACTCATCAGCAGTACATACACCGCCAGGTAGCGCGTGCGCTCAGGTTGGCGCACCCAGTACACCAACGCCAGCGTGGCACCCAGCAGCCACACACCGAGCAGTGAATACATGCGCACTTCCTGGCTGTAGCGCACGGCGGTCGGCAGCAGGGCCAGCAGCACGCCCGCCAGCACTGCAGCGCGACGGGTGGACAGTTTCCGCGTCAGCCAGATGCCCAGCCCCACCGCAATGACACCGGGAATGGCGCTCATGCCGCGAATTGACCAGATGCTGTCGCCAAACAGCTCGATCCAGCCGCGCAGCAGGAAGAAATACAGCGGCGGGTGCACATCATGGGCGGCGTGAAACCACAAGTCGCCAAGGGCGTACTCACTGAGCAGCAGGCTGGAACCTTCATCTCCCCAGATCGCCGCCGACGTGAGGTGATAAAACCGCAGGGCCATGGCCAACGCCAGGATCGGCACCCACCAAAGACGGCTCAGCCAAGCAGCCCCCTCCCACGTGAGACGGTTGATTGCGGGCAACGCCCCGACCTTTTCATTTTGCTCTACCACAGACCGACGCACCCCGATTCCCCTGCCACTGCCTTGATTGCTCATGTGCAAACTCCCGCCACTCTAGGACAAAAGCCCCTGAGTCGCTGCTGGAATCGGACAAATCGGCAATTTGTGTAGGGCTTCAACGAAGCACGCGTCGGATCAGGCTATGATTGCCTCCCTCCAAGGACTCAGGATCAAGGACACGTCATGCGCATCGGTTTTCTGTCACCCCTGGCATTGGCCCTGCTGGCCAGTGTTTCCCTGCCGGCCCAGGCCAGTTCCGACGATTCGTGCTACCCGGACTGGCGGGTGTCACGTGACAGCCTCGATCCCTGCAACAACCTACCGTTTCTGAGCCCTGGCAATGACAGCCGGGCCAACCTGCGCCTATTGCTGGCCGACAAAAAGAGCGCGGCGCTGACGCCCAACGCGCTGAGTGAAGATGATCTGTCCCAGGGCTTTGGCCCGGTGCCGTTTCCGGTGTATCGCCTGATACCCGCCTCAAGCGCAGAGACGCAGCCCGACTCCGACCAATCGCCCACCGCCGAGCTGGACACCTTGTTGACCGGTCTGGGGATCAAGCGCGAAGAGTACAAGACCGCTGGCGAAGCCTTCGTCGACGGCGAAGGCAGCCGCTGCCGCAGCAATGACGATGACAGCGCCACCGCGTTTATCAGCCAGGTCATCAACGCCGACATGCCGAGTACCGAGCGCACGACGCTGGTGAAGGCTCGCCTGCAATTGCTCACCACCTGCGACTGGGATGGCCAGGTGGTGACCGATCCTATCGAGTCCGCCCACGGCCTGCTCTTTCGCACCTACCTGCAAGCCGCCGCTGACTTCTACAGCGGCCGCTTCAGTGACGCCGAACGCGGATTCGCCGCCGCTAACCTGTCGACGATCCCTTGGCTGAAGGAGACCGCGCTGTACATGACCGCGCGCAACTCACTCAACCAGGCCCAAGCTGAGGCCTTCGATGAGTACGGCATGCCGCAGCTTGAGCGTGTGGATAAGTCTGCACTGGGCCAGGCGGAAGCTGGGTTTCTGGGCTACCTGAACACTTATCCACAAGGTGTTTACGCGACGTCCGCCCACGGCCTGCTGCGCCGCGTGCACTGGTTGGCGGACGACAACGACAAACTGGCTGAAGACTTCGCCTGGCAGTTGACCCAAGCCACCGACGCCCAACGCAATGTGTCGGTGGACGAACTGGTGGAAGAAGCCGACCTCAAGCTGCTGATGGTCAACAGCGCCAACCTCAAAGAGCCGCTGCTGCAAACCGTCACCGATCTGATGCTGATGCGCGCCAACACTCCGCCACGCCTGACCCGCGAAGCCCTCGCCCAGCAGAAAGCCACGTTTGCCAACACGCCAGCACTGTACGACTACCTGCAGGCGGCCTTTGCGCTGTACGTCGAGCATCAGCCCGACGCCGCCTTGAAGCACCTACCCCAGGATATGCCGTCGAACCTGGATTACTTCGCCTTCAGCCAACAGACCCTGCGTGCATTGGCGCTTGAAGAAAAAAAGGACTGGAAAAGCGCCGAAGCACTGTGGCTGAAACTGCTCGCTCAGGCCAAGTTGCCATTGCAACGTGACCAACTGGAACTGGCCCTGGCCATGAACTACGAACGCAGCGGCCAATTAGCCAAGGTGTTTGCCAGCGACTCGCCCATCAGTGCCAAGCAGGTGCGCTACATTCTGCTGCGCAACGTCGCCGGGCCTGAGTTACTGCGCCAGCAGATCGCCCAGGCCAGCGATCCGCTGGAGCGCCAGACCGCGCAATTCGTCCTGCTTTATAAAGACCTGCTGCGCGGCCAGTACGCCACCTTCGCCGAAGATCTCAAGCAACTGCCCGCCTCGCCCACTGAGGACAAATTGGGCACCAGCCTGGGTTATGTCTACAGCGGCAACCAGACCCTGAAGTTGTTCCAGTGGAGCGGTGACAAAGCCGAATCCGGCTACGCCTGCCCGAGCATCGCGCAAACCGCAGCGGCGTTGCAGGCTGACGCGAAAAACCCGCAAGCCCTGAACTGCTTCGGCGAGTTCATCCTGCGCAACAACTTGGACGGCATGCCCCTGGAGCAGGCCCGCGCCGCCGGTAGCCTGGGCAGCACCGCGTCGGACTTCAAAGGAGAAACCTTCTCGCGCCTCGACGGTTACAAGCAGGTCATCGCCAATGCCAAAGCGCCGAAGAACGACAAGGCTTACGCGCTGTTCCGCGCCATCAACTGCTACGCGCCGGCCGGCTATAACAGCTGCGGCGGCCAGGACGTGGAACCGGCTGTGCGCAAAGCCTGGTTCCGCCAACTCAAGACCGGGTTTGGCGACACCCAGTGGGGCAAATCCCTGCAGTACTACTGGTGAAAAAGCTGTGGCTGGGCTTGCTGTTGCTGGCAAGCCCGGCCTTCGCCGCCGTCGACGCTCGCGACTATGACGCCTTCTGGCTGTGGAGCGGCGTCACGCCCCAGCCGGTACTCAAACAGGCGAAAACCCTGTACATCCTCCAGGGCCAGATCAACTCAACGCGCCGCGCGCCCCAACGCGGCGTGCAATTTATCGCCCAGGGCACCAGCGTGCCGCGCATCACTCAAGGTGAAGTCTGGGTGGTCTACCGCGCCCACACCCTGCATTGGCCGGAACGGGTCTACACCCAACTGCTCGGCCAGGTGCAACGCTGGCGCGACGCGGGCAACCCGGTGGTCGGTATCCAGATCGACTTCGACGCC
This sequence comes from Pseudomonas sp. RIT357, assembly GCF_000632245.1. Taxonomy (NCBI): domain Bacteria; kingdom Pseudomonadati; phylum Pseudomonadota; class Gammaproteobacteria; order Pseudomonadales; family Pseudomonadaceae; genus Pseudomonas; species Pseudomonas sp. RIT357. Next base: position 22,892 of record NZ_JFYX01000003.1, on the reverse strand, counting down.
CGCACCCAATACCTGCACGAATACGCCGACTTCCTGCGCGACCTGCGCCACCGCCTGCCCGCCGACCTGCGCCTGAGCATCACCGGCCTGATGGACTGGAGCAGCAACGCCGACCCGGCCGCCATCGCCCAACTCAAGGGCGTGGTGGATGAGGTGGTGGTGCAAACGTATCAAGGCCGCCACAGCATCCCGGATTACGCGGCGTATTTACCGCGTATGAATCGGTTGGGGCTGGCGTTCAAGATTGGTTTGATCCAGGGCGGGGCGTGGGAGGAGCCGAAGTATTTGAAGGGGAGTGAGTGGTTTCGGGGGTATGTAGTGTTTTTGCAGAACCGCTGATGAACGCTAGAAAAACATCAACAAATACGCGTGCATTCTGCATGCACGCGGCGACTGCTGGCCCTTCGCGAGCAAGCTCACGTCTACTAAGCGGTAAGGAACGCAGACGCTATTCCCAGCGCCCACAAACTCACGCCTATGACGATCCAAATTCCGTTGGCCCATGTAAAACGGCTGTTGGCTGTGCCTTTTGGATCATCCTCAAGGTGGTTCACCGCAAGCTGAATCTGCACCATCAGGGCAACCTGAACAATGGTGAAGCAGACACCCACTTTTACTACCGTCAAAGGCGATACAAACCAGATGTAGGTATAGGGTAAAAAGGCGCAGCCTATCCAGCCCAGGGCGAAGCAACGAGGCCACCATCGATAGGACGCATCTTTCAAATCAAGCGCCAGCTTGATTTTCAGGACGAGCGAATAAGCAAAAAAAATTGAAAAAAATGCCCGAACCACAGGCAGCACTCTGGCACCGGTAGCGCTGCGATAGGCATCCCAGTGCTTATACAACCAGTAAAAGCCATAAAGGCCGTAGGACAACAGCATCATCACCAGCAGCTTGCGGTGGGCCACCACAAAAAAGGCAGCGGGCCGGGCCGCTGCGAGGGTGAGATCGGCTTGCGGCGGTGCGTAAGGGTTTTCAGCAATGGACATAGCGAGGGCTCTTTAAGGAATAGCCCGCCACAGTACTGCTCGCGTTCCCGATTTTTTGGCCCGCGCCAAAATAGAGAGCCTTCCTACTCTCGACTTCGTGAGTTCATCGGTTAACAGCTTGCAGCGGATACACCGACTCCCATCCTCCCCCCAACGCCTTGTACAACCCCACCATCGCCAACGACACGCCGGTCGAGCTTTCCACCCACTGCTCTTGCGTCGCCAGCAACGCGCTTTGCACGGTGAGGACATTGACGAAATCTGCCACACCTTCCACGTACTGATGTTGCGCGGTGGTCAGGGCGATCTGGTTCTGACGCACGGCTTCGGCCAGGCTGTCGCGGCGCAGTTGGCTGGCGTTGTAGCGGGTCAGTTGGTCGTCGATTTCATGCCAGGCGCGCAGCACGGTTTGCTGATAGGCCAGCGCCGCTTCCTGTTGCTGGGCTTCGCGCAGATTCACCATGCCTTGCAGGCGCCCGCCGTTGAACAGCGGCAGGCTGAACTGTGGACCGAAGGCAAAGGCGCGTGAGCCCCAGGAGCCGAAATCCGACAGTTGCATGGCCTGTGAACCGAGGCTGCCGGACAGGGTGATACGCGGATAGAAATCGCCCTTGGCCACGCCGATGTTGGCGGTGGCGGCATGCAAGCGAGCTTCAGCCTGGCGGATATCCGGACGGCGTTCGGCAAGCTCCGACGGTAGGCCGATAGCAACTTGGCGCTGGGTCTGCGGTACCGCGGCGTCCTTGGACAACTGCGCGTGCAGGGCTTGGGGTGGCTCGCCCATCAGCAGGCTCAGGGCGTTGATCAACTGGTCCTGGCGTTGCTGCAAATCCGGCAGGCGCGCTTCGATGGCGGCGACTTGGGCGGCGGCTTCGGCCACGTCCAGGTCGGTGGCGACGCCATCAGCCAGGCGCAGTTGCGAGAGCTTGAGGCTATGGCGTGCGACGTCGAGGTTTTGCTCGGTCACCGCGCGGGTATTTTGCACGCCGCGCAGTTGGATGTAGTCCTGGGCGGTCTCGGCCAGCACCGACAGCAGCACGGCACGACGGTCGTTTTCGGCGACTTGCAAGGTGGCATCGGCGGCTTCAGTTTCGCGTTTGACCCGGCCCCAGAAATCCAGCTCCCAGGAGGCGGAGAAACCCGAATCCAATTGGCTGAACGCCGCGCGGCCATTCTCGCCGGACGGGTCGCTCAAGCCTTTGCCGCTATTGCGTTTGCGCTGGTAAGCCCCCGTGGCATCAACCTTGGGGTAACGCTCGGCAGTGGTCACCTGGCGCACGGCGCGGCTTTGTTCCAGACGGCTGCTGGCCAGTTTCAAGTCGAGGTTATCGGTGAGGGCGCGGCGCGTCAGGGCCGAGAGTTGTGCATCGTGGAATACGTCCCACCAACGCTCCTGGAGCGGGTCGCTGACGGCGCGGCTGTCGGCTTGGCGGCCTTGAGGTGCGCTCCATTGCGTCACTTGAGCGTTCTGCGGGCGCTGAAAATCCGGGCCGACGGTGCATGCACTCAGGCTGATCAAACTGAGGGTGAGCCAGGCAACTCGTTTCATTGCTGGGCCACCTCAGACTGACGTGCGACCGGCTGAGTGTCGACGCTGGCCTCCACCGACATACCGACGCGCAGGCGCTCGGTCAGCGGCTGGTTGGGCTCCAGCACAATTTTGACCGGAATGCGCTGCACCACCTTGGTGAAGTTACCCGTGGCGTTGTCCGGTTTGACCGCGGCGAAGGTCACCCCAGTCGCGGGTGCGAGGCTCTCCAGATGGCCGTTGAGCAACTCGCCGTCGAGGCTGTCGACACGCACCTGAACGGCTTGGCCGGCTCGCATGTGAGAGAGTTGGGTCTCTTGAAAGTTAGCCACCACGTACGCCTGCGCCAACGGCACCACGGCGAGGATCTTGCTGCCCGGCGTCACATAGGCGCCGACCCGCACGGCGCGCTCGCCGACCATGCCATCCACCGGCGCAACGATTCGCGTGTAGGACAGCTGATAGCTGGCCATCTCCAACGCTGCCTGGGCGCGCTTGAGCCCGCCTTCGGCCGCATCGCGCTGGGCGGTGAGAATCTCCACCTGCTTACGTTCGGCCGCCAGCACCGCCGTAGCATTGGCCAGGCGTGCGGTGGCCTGGTCGATGCGGGTCTTGGCTTGCTGGGCGTTTTGCACAGTACCGGCGCCCACACCGGCGAGGTGGTTGTAGCGATTCAGTTCGTGCTCGGCGAAGGCCATTTCGGCGCGATCCGCCGCGACGGTGGCTTGGGCTTGGGCGATCACCGAGCTTTGGCGTTCCAGGGTCGCGGTGGCGTTTTTCAGCTGGGCCTGGGCAACCAATGTGTCCGCATCAGCGGCCTGGGCGGCGGCGCGAAAATCACGGTCGTCGATCAGCGCCAGTAACTGTCCGGCCTTAACTCGCTGGTTGTCCTCCACCAGCACTTCCTTGATAAAACCCGCCACTCGCGGGGCAACCAGGGTGAAGTCTGCCGCAACAAACGCGTCGTTAGTGCTCTGATGTTTGCTGCCCAGCAAGCCTGGCGCGACCAGATAGAACAGCACACCGACGGCAAATACGGTGATGACGGAGACGGCAATTTTGTCTTTGCGTTTCATGGAAAGTCCTTGTGGCTAGGTCGGTGCGCGAGGCGGGAAGATCCGCGTGGGCATCCAGAAAATCAGCAGAATCAACGCCACGGCGACACCGCCCATGACGTAATAAAGATCCGAAGAAGTGAGCACCACCGCCTGCTCGTGCAGCCGATGGGCGAGGCCCGGCGTGTCGCCGTCGGCCAGGGGCGAATTGCCCAAGCGATCCACCAACATGGTCGAGTGAAAGTGCAGGCGCTGGGTGGTCAGCGCGTCCAGCACGCCGGTGGCGACCACGGCGGCCAGGCCTTTGACGGTGTTGAACCAGGCCGAAGCGAACGGGCCGTCCTGTGGCTGAATGCTGCCGGTGGACAGCATCAACAGCGGTAACACAGCCATGGGCTGCCCAAAGATTTGCAGCACGTACAGGCCGTAAAAATCGTCGCGGATCCACGCCGAAGTGAGGTGCGCGCTGCCGATGCAGCACAGCACCAACATGCTCAAGCCGATCCCCAGCACCCAGCGGCAATCGACCCAGCGCAGGTTGCACAACGCGGCCACCAGCGGCAGCGCGATCAACTGCGGCAACGCCATCAGCAGCATCACTGGCGCGGTTTGCAGCGGTCGATAGCCTTGGACTTGGGCGAGGAAACTCGACGGGATGATGATCACTGAGGTCAGCACCATCAGCACGCCCGCCAGCACGATCAAAGCAAACGAGAGGTTACGCAGGCCGAGCATCTGCAACTTGAAAAACGGCATCGGGTGCGACCATTCATTGAGCATAAACAGCACCAGCAGCAGCGAGCCGCCACTCAGCAAAAACGTGATCAGGCCCGACTCGAACCAGTCCAGCCGATTGCCTTGCAGGATGCCGATCACCAGCATGCAGATCGCCGGGAAGCCCAGCAGCAGACCGCGCCAATTGAACTGCTTGAAGCGCTCCAAGCGCAGCGGGTCTTGGGGCAAGCCATAGGCCACGGCGGCCATCGCCAGCAGGCACGGCGCGACGATCTGCCAGAACGCCCACTGCCAGCCGACGTATTCGGTCCACAGCGCCGCCAGTGGTGTGCCAAGGCTCGGGCCGAAGGTAGCGGTGAGCGCGTAGCCGGCCAGGCCATACAGCTTGACGTTGGCCGGCAGGAAGCGCAGCGCCACGGTCATTAGCATTGGCGGCAACGCGCCACCGGCCAGGCCTTGCACGGTGCGCAGCAGCAACAGGCTTTCGTAGTTCGGCGCGAAGGGGCACAGGATCCCGAGTACGGTGAACAGGGCTATGGCGCACAGAGTGAAGCGGCGTAGGGAGAACGTCACCGAGCACCAGGGGGCAAAGGCCATGGCCGCGACCGAGGTGGCGGTGTAGGCCGCGACAAGCCAAGTGCCTTCGTCAAAGCCGATGTAAAGCGCACCACGGATATCGGCGAGGGCCACCTTAGTGACCATCTCGTTGAGACCGGACACCAGCACCGCCAACAACACGCCGACCAGGCCGATGATGATGCGCGGGCCGAATACGGGCGGGGTGATGGCGGTGGATTTGGCTGCGGCCGCGAGGGTGGGGGCAGCGAGGGAAGTCATGAACGGGTAACTCAGGATTAGAAATACCCGAGCAGTTTAATCAGGCACACACATGACAAAAAGTTACATGTTGGCAGGGTATAAGTGCGTCAGACGCAATCCTGAATCCGCCACAGATCTCTCGTGGGAGGGGGCTTGCCCCGATTGCCGTGTGGCAGGCTCAGATTCTCTGTCTGATCCACCGCGATCGGGGCAAGCGCCCTCTCACATTTGCCCTGTGTACGCTTGATGTTCAGGTCGGCTGGGCTTCCAGCCACGTGGCGTGGCAGCTCTCGCGCATGGTTTCGCGCAGCCATTTGTGAGCGGGGTCTTTATCGAAGCGAGGGTGCCAGGATTGGGCCAGGACAAGGGTCGGCAAAGAGATCGGCAGCGGGAAGGCCCGCAGGGGCAGCTTCAGGCGATTAGCGCTGTAGAGCGCCTCCTTGGGCACCGGCAGGATCAAGTCGGAGTCAGGCAGCATGAACATCGCACCGTGAAACCCTGGGGCGATCATCGCCACACGGCGCTCCAAACCCTGGGCATTCAGCGCGGTATCGATCGGCCCCCGGGCGATGCCGCGTCGCGAGATGCTGATGTGGGAGTAACTGGCGAAACGTGCGGCGGTGATCTCCTCGTCGAATAACGGGTGATCCTGCCGCGCCAGGCCGACGAAGGTGGTGGAGAACAGGTTCTGCACCTTGACCTCGGGGCTTGCCGGCTGGGTGTTGCTCACGCGCAAATCCAAGCGTCCTTCGCGCAACGCTTCGTCGTCGGTGTCGCCTTCTGGCACGAAACACAGCTCACACAGCGGTGCCATACGCTCCATGGTGTCGAAGAGACGACCGCCATACACGCCAATAAAAAAGTCATTAGCGCGCACGCTGAAGCGGCGGCGCAGGGTGGTCAGGTCCACTTGATCCGCCGACCGAAACAGCAGCGCCGCCTGTTCCACCACGTTGCGCACCTGACCTTGCAGTTGCAGGGCCTTGGGCGTTGGCACCAGGCCCCGACCGGCCCGCACCAGAATCGGGTCGCCCACCGCTTCGCGGATACGCGTGAGGGTACGGCTCATGGCTGCCGGACTGAGGTTCATCCGCCGGGCGGCGCCGACCACACTGCCCTCGTCGAGTAAGGCGTCGAGGGCGACCAGCAGGTTCATGTCCGGTAGTTGCATGCCAAGCACTCGTGATCAGAAGGGAGTGAACTGGGCGCAATCGTAGCAGGCTTTACAGGTAGCGCTTGAGGTTGCGTGGCAGGTAGTCGGCGTAGGTTCGTTTGGGATTGGTCTGGCATTTGCGCACGATGTCCGGCAGAGCGCTTTCAAGCTCGTCGGCCTTGGACAGGCCTTCGTTGTAGTCGCTTTTACCGCTTAACGCCGGGAACATCACTGCCACACGGGTAATGGCAAAGCTCTTCATGGCGATCAGTGGCCGGGAGGGATGATCGCGCCGGAACTGGCTGACTTCCTCGTTCAACGCGCTGCAGGATTGATAGGTGGTTTGCGTAAAGGTCAGTCGCGTACTTTCTTCACTCGTCGGTACGGGCGAGAAAATCATGTCGTTCTGAGCATCGATTACCTCTGGCCGATCGGCATTCACCGCCCAGGGTTTGAAGCGCCATTTTGAGGCTGCCGCCACGGCCGCCTCACCGAACTCCGGCTTGGTGGCGCTGAGTGCTTTGACGTCACTGACGGTGCCGTCGCTGTGAATGTTCAGGCTGATGCGCGCATGCCCTTGGGTGTTAGTAAGGTTGCCAGGGTAGACCGGCTTGGGCATCGATACCGTTTCGGGTATGAACTCGGCCAACGCAGAGGTCGACAGCAACAAGGCCGCGGCCAAGACAAAAAAACGCATCGTCGTAAATCCTTTTACCAAGCCTATCCGACGCCGGAGCAGCGTCGAATTCGGCCGGCATTATCAGGTTCACGTCGGACAAAGAGCAATCATTCCTGTTTAGCGCTGCATGCCCCAACGCTTCACGGTGAGCCGCTCGAAGGTGTCAAACACGAGGTTTTCCACCAGTAGGCCGATCAGGATCACCACCGCCAACCCGGCAAACACCTTGTCGGTATATAGCTCATTGCGGTTCTGGAAGATGTACCAACCCAGCCCGCCCTTGCCGCTGGTGGCGCCGAACACCAACTCGGCGGCGATCAGCGTGCGCCAGGCAAACGCCCAGCCGATTTTCAGGCCGGCGAGGATCGACGGCAGTGCAGCCGGGATCAGGATAAACAGCACAAAGCGCATGCCCTTCAGACCATAGTTGCGACCCGCCATGCGCAGCGTCTCGGACACACCGAGGAACCCCGAATAGGTGTTGAGCGCCAGCGCCCACAACACCGAATGCACCAGCACGAAAATCAGGCTGTTCTGGCCCAGGCCGAACCACAGCAGCGCCAGCGGCAGCAACGCAATGGCCGGCAGTGGATTGAACATCGAGGTCAGGGTGCTCAGCAGGTCGCGGCCCAATTGGGTCGACACGGCCAAGGTGGTCAGGGCAAAGGCGAGCACTATGCCGATCAGGTAACCCTTGATCAGCACCACCAGCGAGATACTCACCTTGCTCAGCAGTTCACCGCTGAGCAGGCCGTCGGACAGCGCATTAAAAGTCTGCAGAAAGCTCGGCAGCAGCAGGTCGTTGTTCTGATAGCGCGCCACGACTTCCCAGAGGATCGCAAGCACGATCAGGATCAGGCCCTTGCGCAGCCAGCCTTGTTGCCAAAGGCGTTGGCGCAGGGGCAACTCGCGCTCCACGGGGACACTGAGCAGCGGTTCGAGGGTGACTTCATATTCCTGGCGCATGGGTTGCCCCCTTAGTAAGCGATGCGGATGTCGGCAAAACCCAACTCGGGTTCCGCTGCGCTGGTTTCATCGAACAACAAGCGATGAATACGCCGCGCCGACGCCTGGAAGTCCACACCGCCCAAGCTGTGCAGGTCGTATTGATGGCTGTGGATTTCTGCACGTACGCGCCCCGGATGGGGGGACAGCAACAGAATGCGATTGCCCACCACGAGTGCTTCTTCGATGGAGTGGGTGACGAACAACAAGGTGAAGCGCACCTCCTCCCAGAGCAGCAGCAATTCTTCCTGCATCTTGCGCCGGGTCAGGGCATCGAGGGCGGCGAAGGGTTCGTCCATCAGCAGGATTTTCGGCTGCATGGCCAGCGCGCGGGCGATGGCCACACGGGCTTTCATGCCGCCGGAAAGCGTGTGGGGGTAAGCGTCGGCGAAGGCACTCAGGCCCACCTTGTCCAGGTAGTGCAGCGCGCGTTCTTCGGCCTCACGGCGCTTGAGGGTCTTGGACGCCAACAGTGGGAACATCACGTTCTGTTTGACGGTTTTCCACGGTGGCAGTTGGTCGAATTCCTGGAACACCACAATGCGGTCCGGGCCGGGTTGTTCGACCTTTTGCCCCAGCAAACGAATCTCGCCTTCGCACGGTTTGATAAACCCGGCGATGGACTTGAGCAACGTGGATTTGCCGCAACCCGAAGGGCCCAGCAGCACGTAACGGTCAGCCGGATCGATCTCGAAACTGACTTGGTGCGTGGCCCGTACCACGCGCTCGGGAGTACGGTATTCGAGGCTGACGCTATCCACCGCCAGCAACGGCTCGGCGGTGTGCAGGTTGCTGGCCGTGTGGCCTTGCAAGGGCGCGTTCATCTCAGCTTCCTTGCAGGGGCTTGGCGTCCTGGAAGAAGTAGTCCTTCCACGATTCAGGCTTGTTTTTGATGGCGCCGACGCGGTAGAGGAATTCCGCCAGCGGGTAGGTGTTTTTCGGCGTGACGCTGAACTCGAACTGCGGGTTGTCGATGATCTTGAGCAGCTCGGCGCGGTCGATCTTGGCCTTGGTCACGCGGATGTAAGTGTCGGCTGCGGCGCCCTTATCGTTCTGGGCGAATTGTGCGGCTTCGGTCAACGCGTCCACAAAGGCCTTGTAGGTTTTCGGGTTGTCGTTGCGAAATTTTTCGGTGGCGAACAACACCGTCGGTGAGTTCGGCCCCAGCAGCTCATAGGTGTTCAGCACCACATGCACATTGGGGTTGGCCAGGGCCTGGTCCTGGAATGGCGGGTTGGAAAAGTGCCCGGTCAGTTCAGTACCGCCTGCGATCAATGCGGCGGTGGCGTCAGGGTGCGGGACGGCGACGGTGTACTTGTCGAGGCGATTGAATTCCTTATCACCCCACTGCTTGGCAGCGGCGTATTGCAGGAAGCGCGACTGTACCGAAACGCCCACCGCAGGCACGGCGATACGGTCCTGGTCGGTGAAGTCGGCAATGGTCTTGACCTTGGGATTGTTGCTGACCAGGTAGTACGGGAAGTTACCCAGGGACGCTACGGCCTTGACGTTCTGCTTACCGTGGGTGCGATCCCAGATGGTCAGCAGTGGACCGACACCGGCACCGGCGATATCGATGGAGCCGGACAGCAGCGCATCGTTGACTGCCGCGCCACCGGAAAGTTGGGTCCAGTCGACCTTGATGTCGATGCCTTCCTGCTTGCCGTATTTCTCGATGAGGTTCTGGTCGCGCACCACGTTGAGCAGCAGGTAGACGATGCCGAATTGTTCGGCGATGCGGATCTCGCCTTCGGCCTGGGCCGCTGCTGGAGCGACGAGGCTGCCCGCCAACAGACTGATACCCAATCCAACTGTGGCGGCCAATCGTGCAAATGGAATATTCCTGGACATGGTCATGCTCCGAATCAGAAAGGCGCGTCGCCCTGGATGGTGGTGCGAAACAGCTTGCGGCGCAGATGGCTCGGGCAACCGGCGGCCAAGTGGATCAGCGAACGGTTGTCCCAGAACACCAGGTCGTGGGGCTGCCATTGGTGGCGATAGATGTTGTGCGGCAGCACGCTGTGGGCGTACAGCTGAGCCAGCAGATCGCGGCTTTCGTCTTCCGGCAGGCCGACGATGCGGGTGGTGAACCCTTCACTGACGAACAACGCTTTGCGGCCGTTTTCCGGGTGGGTGCGCACAATCGGGTGTACCACTTCTGCGACTTGCGCCAACTGCTCGGGAGTAAGCGTGGGGCGCCAATTGCCTTCGAACTTGGTCTCGCTGTAGCGCGCGGTGTAGGAATGGGCGGCGCTGCGGCCTTCGACAGCTTTGCGCAGGTGCTCGGGCAGTTGGTCCCAGGCTTTGTGCATGTCGGCGAACAAAGTGTCGCCCCCTTCAGAGGGCAACTCCTGCGCATGGAGCATCGAGCCAAGGCTCGGCAGTTCTTTATAGGACAGGTCCGAATGCCAGAATTTACCCGCGTCGCCCAGGCCGATGGATTGGCCGTTTTCGATAATGTTGGAAACGATCAGGATTTCCGGGTGGTTGGCCAGCAGAAACTGTTTGAGTACGTGGATCTGCAGCACGCCAAAACGGCGACTGAAGGCAATCTGTTGTTCGGGGGTGATGCGCTGGTCGCGAAAGACCACCACATGGTGATCCAGGTGCGCGCGATGAATACGCGCGAAATCCTGGTCATTGACTGGCCGGGACAGGTCCAGACCGATAATCTCCGCACCGACGCTGCCGGGCAGCGGGCGAACCTCGAAATCCTGGGCGGAAAAGATCGCTGTTGGAACAGTAGAGGTGGCAGACATGAGTTCACTCCCGGTCAGACAGGAGAGTGACTTTATAGATATAAGAACGGCATTTTAAATACCGTTAATGAATATCGATATGCGGGAATGTCGCAACATGGCAGCAGCGTGTAAGACCCCGGAAAGCTCGGATGTGGGCCGCCGGAGCCCCGCGTTGAAACGCTTACAAGCCGAAACCGTGGCCGTTTGACAAGCTTATTGGCAGCCACTAGTGTGCATTGGATCCAATTAGCCACCACTCTTTGAATAAGGAGGATAGCGTAGCCGTGACGCAGAAGCCGAACCCTTTGAACAGCATCAAGATCAGCGGTCCTATTCCCGCCCATCTCGCTCGCTCCGTGATTGAAGAAACATTGCGCAATGCCATCCTTGATGGCCGGTTGCCCTGCGGTACCGCCATGCGCCAGCAGGAGCTCGCCAGCCTGTTCGGGGTCAGCCGCATGCCGGTGCGTGAAGCCTTGCGCCAGTTAGAGGCGCAGTCACTGCTGCATGTGGTCACCCACAAGGGCGCCGTCGTGGCACCGTTGATCGAAGACAACTCAGCTGAGACCTATGAGCTGCGACTGTTGCTGGAGTCTGAAGCGCTACGCTTGTCGATTCCCTTGCTGACCGAAGCAGATCTGGCCGATGCAGAGAATTTCATTTGTGCCCTCGAACAGGAAAAGGACTACACCGAGATCGGTCGTCTCAACCGCCTGTTTCACATGACCCTTTACAGCAAGGCGCCTAACCAACGGCTGCTCAAATTGGTAGAGCACGGGTTAAATGAGGAAGAGCGCTTCCTGCGTTTCAACCTAGAAGCGATGGGGCTGGGTGAGACATCCCAGGAAGATCACCGTGAACTGCTAAACCTTGTGGCGCAGAGGAAAACCGACGAAAGCATCCTGACACTGCGTAATCACTTGATGCGCGGAATGGAAGTGATCACAGCCTATCTCAACAGCCCGAATACCACTGTAAAAAACACCCCATAACAAAGCGCCAGGTCTCTCGTCTTGACGCTCAAGAGCTGCGGGGCTTCCTACCTGATCAGGTAGCACACCCCGCGCCGAAGAAACTTCTCACTCTTATAATGCAAGTTGCCGACAGCTAATATTATTTAGCAAAACATCTAATGCATTCATATGCTTACCAACTTGTTTAACCCGCTTATTATCCACCGCCACTAAACCAGACACTTAACTCGACGGCGCAGCCCCAATCGCGCGAGCGTTTGTGCGCGCCAAGTCTGGCTTATATCTCTTTATCTCCTTGCCACTCACAACAACCCAATACTGCTTAAACAGCAGACGCAACAACTCATAGGCATCAACCATGTACCCACCATTACTTGAAAAAAGAAAACTGAAGTTGTGCAACCATCCGTTATTTCTGGAAATAACCTCACTGCAAAAATTACAACTATTCATGGAGCACCATGTGTTTGCAGTTTGGGACTTCATGACACTCACCAAACGCCTGCAACAGGACCTGACATGCACTCGCCTGCCTTGGCTGCCACCGGCCGACCCGAACGCTGCACGCCTGATCAATGAGATAGTGCTGGGCGAAGAGTCAGACTCACACCCCAGGCAAGGCTATTGCAGCCACTTCGAGTTGTACTTGGAAGCCATGGTCGAAGTCGGCGCCAGCACCTCGTCGATAAACCGTTTCATTGCACTGCAACACCAAGGCGTTGATGCAAATACTGCCCTGAGCATGTCGAACGCTCCTGCTGGTGCTGCACGCTTCGTCAGCGACACATTGCACATGGCACTGAACGCACCCACCCATTGTGTAGCCGCCGTATTCCTTCATGGCCGTGAGTGTGTCGTCCCACGCATGTTCGAACGCATCCTTCAGACTGATACGTTTATCCATCGCCAAGCACCCACCTTGCGCGGCTACTTCGAGCGCCACATTGAGTTAGACGCTGAGCATCATGGGCCGGCAGCTGAGCAGTTGCTCGAACGCTTGCTGGCAGTGGCTCCGAGTTACCCGCAACAAGCCGACGAAGCAGCCCTCGCCGCCGTAGAAAGCCGTATCACGTTCTGGGACGAGGTGCGGGCCGCGCTGCAAGAGGTGCGCCCATGAATACCGCGGGCTACACCCCCATCGCCGACGACTGGGAACGCCGCGCGACCATCCGTACACGCCCTCGCCGCTTGCTGGAAAACGATGACAATCTGATCTATCCGATGTGCCGCCAACCCTTGGTACTCAGCAAGACCTTTGTTGAACACTGCGCACAATGGCGCGACTTCGTGCTGGTGCAAAGCTTCTACAAATTCATCAACGACGTGGTCATTTTTGAAACCGAAATCGTCGAAAAAACTGCGCGCAATATTGCCAAGAATCGCTTCTCGCTACCCTTCCCCCTAGCCTGTCGCGTTGATGCGATGACGGTGGTGGTGGATGAGGACTACCACGCCCTGGTAGCGCTGGATTTCCTGCAACAGACAGTGGAAATGACCGGCATACAACCGCTCGACCTGCCGGAGCATATCGAACTGAGCCGTGCGCTGCCGGCGGCACAGGCGCAGGCCCCCGCTCATTTGAGCGATGCTGTGGAACTGATTGGCGTGGCTATCGCCGAAAACACCGTAACCCACGATGTCGCAGCGTTCTCTAAGGACAGCAGTGTCAAAGCTTCCGTTCGTGGCTTGATGGCCGACCACCTGTTTGACGAAGGCCGCCACGCGCAGTTCTGGACCCGGCTGGTGCGTATTTACTGGCAAACCGCGAGCCCGGACGACCGTGACAGCATCGCTCAGGTACTGCCCACATTCCTGGCGCATTACCTGACCAACGACCTGCAGAAAAACTTCGACCTGCAACTGATCGAGCACCTCGACATCAGCGACCGCGTACGCGGGAAGCTGCGCGATGAAGTCGCAGCGCTGGCGTTTCCCATCACCCGCCAGCACCCATTGATGGGCAATATCATGGGTTTCCTGCAACACAGCGGCTTGCTGCAAACGCCAAGTGTGGCGCAGGCGCTGAACGACTACCTGCCGGTGTCGCCATGAGGTGCCTGACAATCGGCTGGCTCGGAACAAGCAAGGCACTTGGCGCCATCAGGCCCGTATTGGAGCAATACGGGCATGTGTCGGGCGATAAGAACATCGACTTGTGGATTGAAGACGGTAGCCTGCCGTTGCCGGATGACGTGGGCAAAGCCTCCTGTATAAGTCTGCGCCTTGGGGTCGGTCCGGTAACCGATTGCGGGTTGCCCCTGTTGCAATTGCGCGCCTATGACCGTGAGCGACGTTTGTCTGCCGTGCTGGACATCGCCGAAGAACCCAGTGGTAACGGCCAGCGACTGCGTCGGCAGGTCACAGACACAGTGGTGGACTGGGTCGCGCTGCTCGTCAGTGGTTTTTCACGTGATCCCGGGGCTCTCTCTACGAGCGCGATTGCCACTGACTGGCCCGAGCAGAGCTTGCGGGGGCTGGAGACGCTGGCCTTTATGCACCGATTCAATCGTACGGCAGACCCCAACCTGATCCAGAAAGCCCAGGTGCCTGTGATCGAACAGCTCCAGTCCAGCCTTTATGCCTTCGCTGACCGGACGGCTCTGAATATCGCCGGGCACACGGTGACCTACCGCGAGTTGCACCTTCAAGCCATAGCAATCCAGCAACGATTACAGCCCTTGCTGGACGCTGTTGAAACACCGTGGATAGTTGGCGTGTGCATGGAAAAGTCCATCGAACTGTATGCCAGCATTCTTGCGCTGCTCGGCTGTGGCGCGGTGTACCTGCCACTGGAATCTGAGCAGCCTCTCAAACGGCATCAGACCATGCTCGAAAGCGCCGGGGCTCAAGTGTTGCTGGATACCGGCCAGCACCCGTTACGGGCGCATTTCACTTCACTCGATGTCAGCACCGTTAAGCCACACACCCTCAAATTTGCTCATCCGTTAAAGCACAATCGCCCCTGCTCGGATATGCCGTGCATGGTGCTCTATACCTCTGGCAGCACGGGGCAGCCCAAGGGGGTGCTCCTCAGTCAAGGTAACCTGGCGCACTTCACTGCTTGGCTTGGGTCCTGCATGAAGCCAGATGAATGGAGCCGCGTTCTACAGTTTTCGCCCCTGGGTTTCGACTCGTCATTGATCGACATTTTCCCTGCGCTGATTGCAGGTGCGCAGTTGATCGTGCCCAGTGAAGAACAACGACGCGACCCTGAGCAACTGGTGGAACTGCTCCGTCGACAGTGCGTTACCCATGCCTTCCTACCGCCCGCGCTGCTCAATATCCTGCCGCTGGATCAACCCTTGGGTGTGACGCACCTGCTCACCGGTGGCGATGCCTGCGAACCCCATGTCATCGAGCGACTGGCAGCGCAGTGTCAGCTTCACAACCTCTATGGCCCCACCGAAACCACAGTGCTGATTACGCACCGGACGCTCGCACCCGATGACAATAATCGCAACGTTGGCCACCCCATCGCCAATAGCCAGGTGCTGATACTCGATGACGATCTGCAACCTGTGGATGAACAGGTGATGGGCGAGTTGTACATCGTCGGCCCCGGATTAAGTCTGGGCTATGTGAATGCGCCGCATCAGGCTGACAGCCCATTCGTCGAACTGCTGATGCCGAGCGGCCAACCGCTGCGGGCCTACCGCAGCGGCGACTTGGCACAGTGGACGGCCCAAGGGATTGTGCTGGGTGGGCGTCGCGACGATCAGGTGAAGATCCGCGGTTTCCGGGTCGAACCCCGAGAGATTGAACAATGCCTACGCAATAGCCGGCTGTATCGCGAACTGGCGGTAGTGATCGACCATGAAAGCAGGATCTGCGTCTTTGTCGCCCAGCCCGCACCCGGCGCCACGCCGGTGGCCCTACAGCAGCATGCGCGCCAACGGTTACCGGACTATATGCAACCCGGTTTCTGGGTGGAGCTGCCAGGCATGCCGTACACCAACAACGGCAAGGTCGACCGGAAGACGCTGCTGGCGCTCCCCTTCCAACCGATTTTCAGCGCTGCGCACCGGGCTGCACACACACCGCTTCAAGCACGATTGAGCGAGGTGTGGAGCGAGCTGCTGGGTGTGCCCAGCCATCAGTTGTCCATCGACGAAAGCTTCTTCGCGTTGGGCGGCCATTCAATTTTGCTGTCGACTCTCTTGCTGCGTGTTCGCGAGCAATTTGGGCGTAGTTTCGCGTTGAGCCACTTCATTGAAGTTCCGACGATTCGTACGCTCGCAACGCTGATGGAGGACGGAGAACCACCCGACGCATCCTCTGGCCAGGCAGTCTTGGATGCCCAACGGGATTGGGTGATCACTCCCTTGCATAGGAATTGCGCTGGTGATCCGCACAAGGTGATTGTGACGGGGGCCAACAGTTTCGTCGGCGTCCATATTGTCGAAGCATTGCTGGCCTCTGGTGTAACCGAGGTGGCATGCCTGGTACGTGAGATGCCGGGGAAGCCTGCAATGGCACGCTTTACCCAGTCGCTGCGCGAATACCACCTGGAACACCTGGACTTGAGCCGGGTACGGGTAGTCGCCGCCGACATCAGCCTGCCGCGATTGGGTTTGACCTGCGAGGTGTATGACACGCTCGCCGCAGACTTTGGCGTGCTGGTGCATAACGCGGCGCAGGTCAACCACGTGATGGACTACGCGTCACTGGCCAGAGACAACGTTGAACCCATATTCGAATGCCTGCGCCTGTGCGAGACCCGCTGCAAGAAGGTCTTCAACTTTGTCTCAACGTTGTCGGCGTCCAGCAGCATCGACCCGCAAGGGTATGTGCTAGAAGCACCGGCTGCGACCACCCTGCCGCTGTATATCCGCAATGGCTACAACCTATCCAAGTGGGCAGCCGAGCGAGTGTTGGGGCGTGCGGTCGCGCAAGGTGCCTGGGTAAATATCCATCGCCCTGGAAATATCAGCTTCAACAGTCGCAACGGTGTCTGCCAGCCGCAGAAGAATCGCCTGATGCTGATGCTTAAGGGGTCTCTGCAGTTGGGAATGTTGCCTCGGCTAGATCTGAATTTCGACCTAATGCCCGTGGACTTCCTGGCTCGATTCATTGCTTACCACTGCACGCGCTTTGAAGCGGACAGAAGCGTATTCAACCTGCACAACCCACAGCCATTGAGCTGGGATCACTACCTGGATGCGTTCAGCCGGGCGGGCCATCGGTTCGAACGGGTGAGTACTGCGCGTTGGCAGCAGGCGCTGCGAACAGCGGGCCAGGACAATGCGTTGTTTGGCGTAATCGGGTTTTACCTGGATCGACTGGATGAAGACATTGGCGACACGTTGATGATCCGTCATGACAACGCACAACACGGCGTCCAGCAGATGGGCGAGCAGTACCCCGAAAAGAACGCGGTGCTGCTGAGTAGAGGCTGCAATTACCTTAAGACCATCGGCTTTCTCTGAACCGCTTCAGGACAACTTCATGAAACCGCTGCAACCCGATACGTTAATTCATAACCCAAACGGCCGGCCGATCGTGGCCTCTGTGGTGATCGACTGCCATGCCACCCGCCTATGGAACACGGTGGGACGGTTTGCAGGCTTCGATACCTTCATACCGGCCCTGACGCATATCGAAATGACCGGCACCGGTGTGGGCGCCTTACGCACGAAATTTTTCCGCGATGGCAACCGAGTTGTGGAACAGCTAAATAGCTGGGATGAGCACGCGATGCACATGACCTGGACCACGATCTACAACACCCTGGGCGTGGCCAGGCTGTGGGCGGCAATCAAAGTAGACGCTCTTGGAGAGCACTGCTCCAGGGTAACCTGGACCATCATTGCCGAGCCCTTAGACGCAGCACAGGTGGGATTTGAGCAGTTTGTGCAGGGGTTCGCCGATGGCGCCCTGGAGAATGTTCGCCGCTTGCTGGGTAAGCGATAGGAGCGAGATCGCTCGCCCCTACACACTCAGCAGATCAAATTTTGAAGCTATCGACCAACTGCTTCAATCGATTGGCCTGTTGAGACAGCGCATCGCAGTCTTTCAGGGTTTCGTTGAGGTTGGTCACACCTTGCTGGTTCAGCAGGTTGATCTGGTTGATGTCGACGTTGAGGGTTTCCACCACGGCAGTCTGTTCCTCAGTAGCGGCGGCCACGGACTGGTTCATGCCGTCGATCTCGACGATTCGCTGCGTTACGCTGACCAGGCGCTCACCGGCCTGGTTGGCCACCTGAACGCTTTCTTCGCTGGAGGTCTGGCTGGCATTCATGGTGGTCACCGCCTCACGCGAGCCCACTTGCAGCGAAGTGATCATCTTATGAATCTCTTCAGCCGACTCCTGGGTACGGTGAGCCAGGTTACGCACCTCATCGGCGACCACGGCGAACCCGCGTCCGGCTTCACCAGCACGTGCTGCTTCGATTGCCGCGTTCAATGCCAGCAAGTTGGTTTGCTGGGAGATGCCTTTGATCACATCAAGGATGTGGCCGATGTTGTCGGTGCTGGCGTTCAGCGTTTCGATCTGGGTGCAGGACAGGCTGATCTTTTGCGACAGTTCCGACATTGCCAGGATGGTTTGCTCAACCACTTTGCGCCCATCGTCGGCCTGCTCGCTGGCACCACTGGCGTGCTGTGAGGCGTCAGCGGCGTTACGGGCGATTTCCTGAGTAGCGGCGCCCAGCTCGTTGATTGCTGCGGCGACGCTGTTGGTACGTGCGCTCTGCTCGTCAGAGCCTATGATCGAAGCGTTGGATGACGCCATCACACGCTGGGACAGGTCATGCACCTGGCGCGTTGCTGAAGACACTTCGGAGATCGAGGCGTGGATACGTTCTACGAACCGGTTGAACGCACTGCCCACTTCACCGAACTCGTCTTTGCTAGTAACCGTCAAACGGCGGGTCAGGTCACCCTCACCCTGGGCGATGTCCTGCATAGCAATGCCCATGGTGGTCAGAGGGCGCAGCAATACTTGAATAAGCAGGCTCAAGAGCACGGCAATCGCGACGACAGCGATCAGCATGGCGATCAACGCGGACGTGCGGAATTTGCCCAGCGGTGCATAGGCTTTGTCTTTATCGATCGACAGACCGATATACCAATCAGCACCGGGCAAACCGCTGATAGGCGTGAACGACAGGATGCGGTCCTGACCTTTGAGGACGACCTCCTGGTTAACTTTCTCAATCCGGACGCTGGTACCTGGATAGATGTCCTTGAGGTTTTTCATCACTTGGTCTTCGTCAGGGCTGACGATGACTTGGCCGTCGCCGCTGACCAGGAACGCATGGCCGATACCGCCGAAGTCCACCGAGTTGATGATCTTCACCAGGGTTTGCAGGCTCAGGTCACCGCCGACCACACCGAGCAACTCGCCGTTCTTTTTCACCGGCATGGCGATCGTTACGATCTGCCCACCCACTGCGGCCATATAGGGCGGCGTCAGCATGGGCTTATCGGCAGCCACCGCTTGCTTGTACCAGGGACGCTGGCGAGGGTCGTAGCCGTCAGGCATCTTTGCGTCGGGACGCTGGGTGAACACGCCGTTGGTTTGACCAACGTAGGTGAACTGGAAGTTCGAGGTGAACGCCGGTTGATCGACCAACCCCGGGAGGTCAGCCGCACTGCCTTGGTGGGCAACGTTTTGCGTCAGACTTTCGAGCACCAATATCCGACCGCTGAGCCAGTTCTGCACACTGCTGGCGGTGAGCTCACCCGACTGCTGGATAGACGACTCCAGGTTCTGCTTGATGGTGCTGCGCTGCAGGTAGTCGTTGTAAAGAGTAAATAACGCGAAGGCTAGAACCACGACGCCTGACGCGGCCAACAAAATTTTATGACTGAACTTGAGATTCATTTCATCGACTTCTTTTTGCCAAAGGGGGGGTGAGCGGGCCGAATGGAGCATTCCATGTACGGTCTAGGCAGCGTCTCGGGCCGCTCTATTTCGGTGCACACATGGCTTATCAGGCTTTCGGCCACACCGAAGTAAAACTTAGTGATTTGTGGGAAAGATCTTCTTTTTAGGTAGGAAACCGACAAAAGGTTGTCGTACAAGGAGCGAAGTAAAAAATTTTTCCGCCTGCCAAGCACTGAGACACATTGACATCTGTGACGTCTGGACGAGCTCGTCTACAGGCCTCTTTCTGAATACACCTCGCGTGAAGATAGCGTTGTGCAGACGCTTTACTGCACCCACCACAACTGGCTTAACACGTGGCTGCGCGGCCGTATGGCCAATGTCGCAGATGCAGCAGAACTGCCTCAAAACGCCTTCATGCGACTGCTGTTGGGAATCGAACGTTTTGAACTCAAGGCGCTACGGGCATTGTTGCGCACAAGTGCACGAGGGGTGGTCGTTGATCACTGGCGCCGCGAGGAGCTCGAACGAGCCTATATCGAGTCAATCGCCCATCTGTCCGAAGCGCTGAGGCGCGGGCGTTGGTATTGGAGTTACTGGAGGACATCGCCCGGCTTTTGGAAGGGTTAAAACCCGAGGTGCGTAAGGTATTTCTGATGGTTCAGTGTGATTGGCTAACGTACAAGCTGATCACAAAACAGATGGGTATATCACTGAGGTCAGTTGAGCGTTATGTCGCCGAGGCGCTTTACTACTGCTCCGTCCTGCGTTACGGCGCCAATGAATAACACCACACGCTCCGGGCCAGACTCGAGGGTGGTCAAGCAGGCCATCAGTTGGATGCTGCGCTTACGTCACAACCCCGCCAATACACGGCTGCGCCTGCAATGTGAGCAATGGCGCGAAGATCATCATGATCACGAACTGGCCTGGCAACGGGTACTGGCGCTACAACAGGAGCTCAATAGCCATCTGACCGTGATCCCCGGGGTACATAAAACACTGGAAAACAGTACACAAGGTCTGGGACGGCGGCAGGCACTGAAGTTATTGGCCGGCGCACTGCTGGTGGGCTCAACAGTATGGCTAAGCCGGGACCTGACCGGTTTGCAGCGCTGGACTTCTGACCTAGCAACAGCCCCCGGCGAGCGCCGCAGCATGCAATTGCCCGATGGCACTCGCCTGCAACTCAACACAGACAGCGCGGTAGACCTGGACTTCAATGCGCAGCAGCGTCTGATCACATTGGTGCGTGGGGAAATACTGGTGACCTGCAGTGCTGCTTCCTCTGTCCCATTGTTGGTTCAAGCTCAACACGGCTTGCTGGAAGGCATCGAAGGGCGTTTTACAGTTCGTCAGTACAGTGACTGCACGCGCTTGAATGTGGTCAGCGGTACTGTAGCGATTCACTCACCGCACAGGCCGGATGGACTTTCGACGCGCGTTCCCGCAGGTGAGAGTTACATCGTGCGTCAGACCGAAGCCATGCTTGCTCCGCCGCCAGATATGGACGTTGCTGCTTGGTCAGATGGGCTGCTCCTGACCCGAAATATGCGGTTGATCGACTTCCTTGCAGAAGTTGGGCGTTATCGCCCTGGTTATCTGGGCTGCTCAATGGATATTGCAGATCTACGGCTGTCGGGTGCATTCCGACTGGAGGACACCGATAAGTTGCTAGCGATACTGCCACGCATACTGCCGGTACACGTGCGCTATCGCACGCGTTGGTGGGTGAGCCTGGAGCGAAGGGTGTAATTTTTCACTTTTTTTGGCGGCTTTTTTCCGTGAGTCCAGCTTAGACAGTGAGCCAGTCAATCTGCCCTCACCAGGCATCTACGGATGCTGAACATGCCAGCGTGTTTTCCCCGCAACACGTTCGACTCTTCCTACACGCTATTGGGTCAAGCCATACGCGCAGCATTGCTGTTGACGGCGCTGGGTAGCGGTACGGTACTCATCAGTGTCTCAGCGGCAGAAGCCCGCGCCGAGCAGGTCAATCAACCCTACAAGATAGCCGCAGGCCCACTGAGCCAGGTACTCAATCAGTTCTCACGACCGATAGGCGTCACTATGTCCAGCATGCCAGCGCAAACTTAGGACCGGCACTCGGTGGGGTTACAGTGCGATGCGCTGCTTAAATGATCGCTCGGTGGATAACATTTACCTTGATGGCTTGAAGTCCATGAGGGACAGAGGCACCTATAGCACGATGCAAGTTGCATCCGTACTTCCTGGAGCGCGTGGACATTCTCAAGGGTCCTTCCTCACTACTCTATGGGCGCAGATGTCCCGTCTGAGCATCGACTTTACCGATGACACTTCACTGACGTTACAGGCCTATCTCCACTAGGGCGACCAAGCAAACCATGCTGATAGGTGCGGGCTATCAAGGGCGTAAACAGTGGTGGATTGGACAAGTGGGTCGCTTGAGCCAATCAATGCGTTTAACCCAGCCTATGGTAACTCTGCTATCCGCTATTACAGCCCTACCAGCTACTTGCGCCGGGTGGAGCAGACCGGGTTTTATCTGCAAGACCTGATCGAATTGATCAGGAAAATCTGGCAACCAAGCTAACGCAGGAAAGCTTTTATCGTGCTGTCGGCGCTGTACGTTCGCTGGGGCTGGAATTGGAAGCACATATGGAGCTAAGTTCCTGAGCAGCTATACCTTTAAGGTAACGTCGACTTGAAGGGCGTGGATGTGAGGCTGAATGCTAAGAATCTGACCAATGAAACTTATGTAGCGTCCTATGCCAGTCTGAACTTCTGCTATCTGGGTGAAGAGCGCAGCGTAAGCGCGGCGGTAAGTTACCAGTTCTGAGCCACTAGTGCGGCCCCCACCCACCAGCGCCTCTAAACGACAAAACCCCTGTCTGTATAACAGACAGGGGTTTTGGAATTTAATCTTGACGATGACCTACTCTCACATGGGGAAACCCCACACTACCATCGGCGATGCATCGTTTCACTACTGAGTTCGGGATGGGATCAGGTGGTTCCAATGCTCTATGGTCGTCAAGAAATTCTGTGTATCGGATCGTTGCATTCGCATCGCGCCGATGAGATTCATGAGTTTCTACATAAAACAAAACCCCATCTGCTTTCGCAAATGGGGTTTCGGAATTTAATCTTGACGATGACCTACTCTCACATGGGGAAACCCCACACTACCATCGGCGATGCATCGTTTCACTACTGAGTTCGGGATGGGATCAGGTGGTTCCAATGCTCTATGGTCGTCAAGAAATTCTGTGTATCGGATCGTTGCATTCGCATCGCGCCGATGAGATTCATGAGTTTCTACATAAAACAAAACCCAATCTGCTTTCGCAAATGGGGTTTCGGAATTTAATCTTGACGATGACCTACTCTCACATGGGGAA